>NZ_JBFTRY010000141.1:0-8982 GCF_056399745.1 Dyella sp. 01N36 | reverse complement strand
GCTGTTGGCGAAGCATGCAGCCGAGACGTCGTGAGCCTGCGCGCCAGCGAGACGATTGGCGAGGTGCAGGCCTGGCTGTCGACGGAACATGCACCGGCCAAACATCAGGGCTTTCCGGTGGTGGACGAGCAGGGCCGCTTGCTGGGCGTGGTGACCCGCCGCGATCTGCTGCGCGCCGGCTCGCCGCTGGATGCGCAAGTGCGTTCGCTGCTGCATCGTCCGCCTCTCGTGGTGCGCGAAGACCACACGCTGCGCGAAGCCGCCGATCATATGGTGGAGGCCGACGTCGGCCGCCTGGTGGTGATGGATCGCCAGGGACGCCGGATGGTGGGCATCATCACCCGCGGCGATCTGCTCAAGGCGCATGCGCAACGACTGCGCGAAGCACATGAGGCCAGCCGTCATCTCGGCGGAAAAACAAAACCGGCCGTGTAAGGGCCGGTTTTGTGGGGCGTCCGGGCGGCTTGTGCTGCCCGGGTCAGTACATCATCAGGCAGCCTTGAGCGAAGCCATGTCGATCACGAAGCGATAGCGCACGTCGCTGGTGATGACGCGCTCGTAGGCGGCATTGATGTTCTTGATGTCGATCACTTCGATGTCGCTGACGATGTTGTGCTCGGCGCAGAAGTCGAGCATTTCCTGCGTTTCGGCGATGCCGCCGATGGCCGAACCCGAGATCGAGCGACGACCCAGCAGCACCTGCGCAGCGTTCACCGGAGGATCGAGCGGCTGCAGCTGGCCGACCAGGCAGATCACGCCATTGACGGCGAGCGTGGCCAGGTACGGGTTGAGATCGTGCGGGTTGGGCACCGTGTCGAGGATGAACTCGAACTGGCGCGACACGGCGGCCATCTGCTTCTCGTCGGTGGACAACACCACATGGTCGGCGCCCAGGCGGCGTGCTTCCGCTTCCTTGCCCGGCGAACGGGTGAACAAGGTGACGTCGGCACCCATCGCCTTGGCGAACTTCAGGCCCATGTGGCCCAGGCCGCCCAGGCCGATCACGGCGATCTTGCTGCCCTTGCCGATATTCCAGTGACGCAGCGGCGACCAGGTGGTGATGCCGGCGCACAGCAGCGGCGCGGCAGCCTTCAGGTCCAGCTTGTCGGAGATCGACACGACGAACTTGTCCGACACCACGATGCGCTCGGAGTAGCCGCCGAAGGTGGGCATCTTGTCGTGGCGATCGATGCCGTTATAGGTCCAGGTGGCGCCTTCAACACAGTACTGCTCGAGGCCGGCGTTGCACGAGGCGCAGTGCTGGCAGGAGTCGACCATGCAGCCCAYGCCCACCGTGTCGCCCACCTTGAACTTGGTGACCTCGGGGCCGACGGAGCTGACGCGGCCCACGATCTCGTGGCCGGGCACCATCGGGTAGAGGCTGCCGCCCCATTCGTCGCGCGCCTGGTGGATATCCGAGTGGCAAACGCCGCAATACAGGATGTCGATCACCACATCGTTCGCGCGCGGATCGCGGCGTTCGAACTGGTGAGCGGCCAGCGGCGTGGTGGCGGACTGGGCGGCGTAGCCGCGGATGGAAAGCGTCATGGCATGACTCCTTGGGGACGGGACAGCAAGGCGAGGAGTATGGGCGCCCGGTGTATGGCCCGGGTAGCCGATTCCTGCGAGATGATTGCCTGATCCTGCAAGGTCGTGGCCCAGGGGCTCGCCATATGGCGGAGGAACAGGCAATCTCGTCCTGCAGAAATGGAACCTAAGTCCATGAATGAAAAACCTTCCGCTCCTGGCTCTTCGGCGCGACTGGCGCAAGATCGCGAGGAATTGACAGCCATCGTTGAACGATTGGCGGCGGCTGATGGCTTGCACACCACGGTTTGGCCAGCCCTGACGCTGTTTCGCGCCAACTCGGTTGGCGTGCCGACCTGCGCCATGTACGGCCCGGGTCTGGGCCTTGCGCTGCAGGGGGCGAAGCAGATCCTGCTCGGCCAGCAAACGTTCCTGCATGAGCCGGCCAACTACATGGTCAACGCGGTGGATGTGCCGGTGTCCTCGCAGGTGGTCCGGGCATCGGACGATGCGCCGTGCCTGTGCCTGACCTTTCGCCTGGATCTGCAGTGCATCCGCGAGCTGCTGCCCGGCGTGCAGTTGCGCCGCAGTGCCGTCGCGTCTGCGCCCGGTCTTTCGATGAGTCCGCTCGATGGCGGGCTGCTCGATCCGCTGCTGCGCCTGGTTCGCCTGCTCGATACGCCGCGCGACCTCGAGGTATTGGGTCCCTTGATCGAGCGCGAACTGCTGTACCGATTGCTGACGGGCGAGCAGGGTGCGTTGCTGGCGCAGATCGCCACGTCCGGCAGCCAGGGTCATCAGGTGTCGCGCGCCATCGACTGGTTGCGGCAGCACTACGACGAGCCCTTGCGCATCGAGGAGCTGGCGATGCGCGTGAACATGAGCACCTCCTCGCTGCATCACCATTTTCGCGCCATTACCGCGATGAGTCCGCTGCAGTACCAGAAGCAGCTGCGTTTGCACGAAGCGCGTCGCCTGCTGCTGGCCAGCCAGTGCGACGTCGCCACGGCGGCGCATCAGGTGGGCTATGAAAGTCCCTCGCAGTTCAGTCGCGAATACAGTCGCCAGTTCGGCGCGCCGCCCTTGCGCGACGTGGCGCGCCTGCGTCCGGCCGACGCCGAGTCGGTCGCCTGAGGGCACTTGACCTTCGCGTGGCAGGCATCGAGCATGCGCCGCGCTGACAACACGGCCAGGGAATGCCATGAATCTCGCTTTGTTCGATTTCGACGGAACCATCACCACGCGAGAGATGTTCCGGCCCTTCATCGAATTTGCCGTGTCGCCGCGCCGGCGCGCCCTTGGCGGCGCGCTGCTTGCCCCGATGGTGGCTGGCTACAAGCTTGGCTGGGTGTCGCCCAACCTCATGCGGCGCAGTGCAGTGCAGCTGGGTTTTCGTGGCGTGCCGGAAACGCATGCCCATGCACGCGGCGAGCAATTTGCACGCGATGTATTGCCGGGCGTGCTGCGCCCGCAGGCGCTGGAGCGCATCCAGTGGCATAAGGCGCAGGGCGATCGCGTCGTCGTGGTATCCGGTGCGCTGGACGTCTATATGTCCCATTGGTGCCGCACGCATGATCTGGAACTGCTGTGCTCCCAGCTTGAGGCGCGCGACGGCCAGCTGACGGGTCGCTACCGCGGCGAACAATGCGTGAACGCGGAAAAAGCGCGCCGCGTCCGCGCCGCCTATGATCTGGCCGCTTATCCCGTGGTCTATGCCTACGGCGATACGCCGGAGGATCAGCATCTGCTTAGCATCGCCCACCGTCGCTATTTTCAGTGGCAGGAAGTGAGCTGATCGATGGCTGGCGCCGGCTCTTCACATGGCGTGAATGGGTCTGGTCATGAAATGCGCGAGAGAGCTCTGGACACCCTCGGAGGCACTCATGAAGACGCAATGGATCGGTATCCTGGTCGTCGCGGTTCTTCCGCTTTCTCTGGTTACGAGCCATGCGGCATCCATGGACGACAAGGCGTCGCAGAAAGTCCTGGCCGCCATGGACCGCACGTCCACCTGGGGGCACCCCGATCAGTACGGCGAATTTGTCGGGATGCGCGCCTATGCAAGTGGCAACTACGCCAAGGCGATGAAATATTTCGAGATTGGCGCGCGCTATGCCGACAAGCTGTCTCAGCTCAGCATCGGCTTGATGTATTTGCACGGCGAGGGTGTCGCCAAGAATCCTGTCACCGCGTATGCGTGGCTGGCGCTGGGCGCGGAGCGGAAATTTCCGCGCTACGTAGCCACCCGCGATGCCGTATGGAATCAGCTGGACGCCAGTCAGCGTCAACAAGGAAGCGTGCTGTTGGATCAACTGTCCGGCGAGTACGGCGATGCGGTGGCGAAGCCGCGCATGGAGCGGGCGTTGCGCGAGGCCAGGACCGGGATGACTGGATCGTTGGTTGGCTACGGTGCGCCCGAGGTCAGCTCGCTGACGCTGGCACAGTTTGCGGCGGCCAACCCCTCCCTGGGCGACTTCACCGGGCCACTGCCGTCGTGCGGCGCTGAATCCATCGACGGCGCGCCCATCACGGGTTGCGGGAATATTTACGTGGCCTGGCGCTGGGACCCCAAGCAGTACTTTCGCATTCGCGATGCGGCCTGGTACGGCACGGTGACCGTGGGTGAGCTGGAACGGGATCAGGGCATACCGCACTGAGGCTACGGTTCGCGGATCAAAGACGTTGTTCGATCGCCCAGGCTTCGACGATCTCCCGGGCACGGGCGGGCGACGCTCTGCCCCAAAGGTCATTCTTGCGGTGAACCACGGGCCGGAGTGAGAGTAGGGCGTTCGTCCCATCGGCCAGGAGGGCATATGCAGGCGTCGCATCCCGCAGTTGTTTGGGCCAAGGCGGTCGTGGTGATCGCGGTGCTGTTCGCTGCGCTGTCCGTGCGCGACCTGGCTTTGATGGTGGGCCTGAAGATTCCCGGCTTGCCCATGTCGTCCTTCGGCGGCTCCAGCATGGACAACCTGCTGGCGGTACTGTTGGCGCTCGTTGCCTTGCTGGCCTTGCGGTCGCGGCGGACCGGGCCATCGGTTCGGCGCCTCTTGGGTCTGCACTCGAACGGATGGAAGGCGCCGCTGCTGGTGCTGCTGGCCACGCTGCCGTTCTGGATCGGATGCGCGGTCACTGGCCAGTTGCAGGCGACCATCGACTGGCGGGACATCCTGTTTACGGCCTTGTTGTTTCCGCTGGCCGAGGAACTGGTGTTTCGCGGCTTCGGCTTCATTTTCGTACGTCGCGGCCTCGGGTGGCGGATGCTGCCGTCCGTGCTGGTGCAGGCCCTGGTGTTTGGCTGGGTGTATTGGGTGGGCATGCAGGACAGTGAGCTGGCTTTGCAAGTCTTCGCCATCACCTTCGTCGGCGGCATCGTGTTCGCGGTGCTCGATGCGATGGATGGTTACACGCTGTGGTGCGGCCTGATCTTCCACTGCTCGCTCAATGCCGCGTGGGATGTCTTCGATGTGGCGCCATCGGCCGCGACCGGCTGGCTGGGGAATGGCCTGCGTGTCTTTAGCGCGTTGCTGGCCATCGGGATGGTCTGGATGCTGCGGTGTCGGCAGGTGCAGGCAGGGCCATCAACATCGATGCCGGTTTCTGCATCCCGATAATCGGTACGATGAGTCACGCATCTCTGGGGAATGCATCCAATGACAACGCTCAAGCGTGACGCGCGTATTGCCGGTCTCATCTACCTGGCACTGACGATCACCGCGCCATTCCGGCTGATCTATATCCCGAACACGCTTTTTGTCCACGACAACCCCGCCGCGACGGCCGGCAATATCGCAGCGCACGAGTTGTTGTTCCGGCTCGGCATCTTTGGCGATCTGCTGACCGGCGTGATCAGCCTGTTGCTGACGTTCACGCTCTACCAGCTGTTCAAGGGCGTCAACAAAACCTTGGCAGGGCTGATGTTCGTGCTGGGCTTCATGGATACGCCGCTGTATTTCTTCAACGTGCTCAATGATGCGGCGGCACTGCTGCTGGTCAAGGGCGGCCCGATTCTGGCAGCGTTCGAGCAGCCCGAGCGCGAGGCGCTCGCGGCGCTGTTCCTGCGCCTGCACGGCATGATGATTTCGTGTGCCGAGATGTTCTGGGGCTTGTGGCTGTTCCCGCTGGCGCTGCTGGTGATCCGCTCGCGCTTCCTGCCGCGCTTTCTGGGCTACTGGCTGATCCTCAACGGCTTCGCCTATCTGGCTTTGTGCGTGACCGGCGTGGTGTTGCCGGCGTACGAAGACCTCATCTCGAAAGTGGCTTTCCCGCTCCAGCTGGGCGAGCTGGCCTTCGTGTTGTGGATGGTAGTGATGGGGGCGCGGCCGCGCGGCGATGTTGCCGCGGTGCCTTCGACCTAAGGCGTCGGCTCGCATCGCAAGGTCTTGACCCTGTCTTACGGCACTGGTCACCCGGTGCCGCATGACGCATCTATGGTGTTTCGCCCGCGCGATAGCCGGTCGAGTCCCATGAGTCCCTGCGTGAGAGTGTCGATGAATCCTGATTTGGCTGTACGAGGTCGTTTCGCCCGTGTGGGGCGTGGAGCTGCGTGGTGCGCAGCGGGTGTGTTCGCGCTGGGCCTGGCCTTGTCGCCGTGGTCCGCCATGGCCGCCGAAGGCAAGGATGCCAAGCCCGCGGCCGAAGCCGCCGACAAGAAGTCCGACAGCGACCTGCCGCCGCTGCCCGCCGACAAGACCATCAAGCAGAGCGTGCGCGTAGGCGGCCGTACGCTGTCCTACGAGGCGACCGTGGGCACCATCGAGGTGCGCAACGCCAAGGGCAAGAAGATCGCCGACGTGGTCTACACCTCGTACGTGGTGCCGGGCAACGACCCGCACCGTCCGGTGACCTTCGCCTTCAACGGTGGTCCGGGCGCGTCGTCGGTGTACCTCAACATGGGCGCCATTGGTCCCAAGCGCATTCAGTTCGGCGTGGATGGCGATGCGCCGTCCGATGCGGCGATCACCAAGGACAATCCCAACACCTGGCTCGACATGAGCGACCTGGTGTTCATCGATCCGGTCGGCACGGGCTTCTCGCGTTCGCTGGAAGACGATGAGCAGACCAAGAAGGATTTCTACTCCACCGAGGCCGACATCAAGTATCTGTCGCGCGTGGTGTACGACTGGCTGGTCAAGCACGGCCGCCTGCGCGCGCCCAAGTACGTGATGGGCGAGAGCTACGGCGGCTACCGCGCCCCGCGTATCGGCTATGAGCTGCAGACGCGCATGGGTGTGGGCGTGAATGGCCTGGTGATGGTGTCGCCGTATCTCGATCCGGCCGCCATCGGCGATGGCGATGCCTTGTCGCCGCTGCCGTGGATGATCAACCTGCCGTCGATGACCGCGGCGCGCCTGGAAAGCCAGGGCAAGCTCACGCCGGCGGCGATGAACGACGTCGAGACCTATGTGCGCACGCAGTTCGTCACCGACTTCCTGGCCGGCCGTTCGGACCCGGGCGCGATCGGTCGCATGGTGCAGAAGGTGTCGGCGTATACGGGCCTGGATCCGGCCGTGGTGTCGCGACTGGATGGCCGTGTCGACATCGCCACCTACCTGCGCGAAATCCATCGCAACGACAAGAAGATCGGCAGCGTGTACGACTCCAACGTCACCGCCTTCGATCCGTTCCCGGGCTCGGCCGATCGCCAGTCGGGCGATCCGATTCTCGAAGCGCTGCTGGCGCCGACCACCAGCGCGATGGTGGATTTCGTGACACGCGAAGTGGGCTGGAAGACGGACGCGCACTACGAAGCGTTGTCGTACGCCGTGAACAAGGCCTGGGATCGCGGTAACGCCGACGACAAGCCGGTGGCGGACCTGCGCAAGGCGATCGGCAACGATCCGAACATGAAGGTGCTGATCGTGCACGGCTACAACGACTTGTCGTGCCCGTTCTTCACCTCGCGTCTGATCATCGACCAGATGCCGACGTTCGGCCAGGCGCAGCGCGTGAAGCTGGCGGTCTATCCGGGCGGCCATATGTTCTACAGCCGTCCGGGCAGTGCCGAATCGTTCAAGGCCGACGCTGCCACGCTCTACCGCAGCAGCAAGTAAGCTTATCGATGCACCAGAGCGGGCCGCGCCTCTCAAAGGAGCGCGGCCTTTTCTTTGCGCCGGCCAGACTCAGAGCAGTGTGTTGTCCGGCTGGCGCACGATGTAGCCGCGCGCCTTGAGCTTGGCCAGATAGCCGTCCGTCGACAGCAACTGCTCCATCGACAGCACGGCGACCGTCTGCCGGTTGCGGATCAGCGCGGCCTCGGCGGCATTCATCCAGGCCGACTCGATGCGCTGGGGCAGGTCGGGAATATTGAGCTGCTTTTCGAAATCGCCGTTGATGGCCGACACGATGCAGGGCTCGTAGTTCTTTTGCGGCATCAGGCTCTGCAGGGTCTTCATGTCGCCGGTGGCCCAGGCGTTGGCGCGCTGGGTGAGCTTGGGCATGTCGTGCTCGACCAGTTGCATGGTCTCGTCCAGGCAGGCGATGCCATTCTGCTGGTCCTGGTCGATGCTGGTACTGGGCGGCGCCCGCGTGACCAGCAGTTCATAGCGCACGGCGATCACGCGGTTGCCATGCTTGCGCGCGAGCTTCTCCACCATGGCGGCCACGTCGATCTCGTTGCTCAGGTCGTCCTTGGCCAGCGCTTTCTCATAAAGCTGCTGGGCGACGATCATCGGGCGCATGAATTCCAGCGCATCGTCGTCTTGCAGATACTGATGGCGCAGCGCCAGCCAGCGCGTATACATCTCCGGCGGCAGCAGGCGCTGCAAGGTGGCGCCGCCCGGATTGAGCTTGGCCGACGGCTGCAGGGCAAGCCGGGAAAACAGGCTCGACGGCATCTTCAGGCGTGCGGAAGGGGCTTCGAGCAACTCCGATGAGCGGCCCAGCGCTTCCTCCAGTTTGGTCCATTGCCACTCTGCGTGTTTGGGCAGCGGCGACAGCGTGCCGACGATCCACAACACATGGTCGCCGCGTCGCACTTCCCATAACTCAGGGCCGGGTTGCTCGCCGCGTACGGTCACCGTCTGCAAGTCGACTGCGGCCGCTGGCGCGGGCGTCGTGGCGGCGGGTGTGGGGATGTTCTGCGCCTGCGCGCCGCTGATAAACAGCAACGCGCCAAGCCATAAGGCAGTTCTTGCGTGCATCCGGCAAGCTCCTTGAAAGGACGCGACGGCTAAAGCCCGCCAAGGCGGGCTCCCTGTTGCCATGATAGCCGTGCTTGCGACGCCCGATGCGGTGCGCGGAGGCGGCCATGGCCATCCGGCGTGGACGGTCGGTGCACTCCGGAGGGAGCCGAAACGACGCCTTAGCTACCTAAACGCTCAAAAGACCTGGCGGAAGACAATGTACAAGCCGCCGGCCAGCAGGATCGAGGCGGGCAGGGTGAGGATCCAGGCCATCAGCAGGTTGCGCACGGTGGCCCATTGCAGGCCCGAACCGTTCGCCGCCATGGTGCCGGCC
>NZ_JBFTRY010000140.1:0-9172 GCF_056399745.1 Dyella sp. 01N36 | reverse complement strand
AATCAGCTCACAACCGCGTGCCGACGCGTTCCTGCTCCATTCGCGCAGCAATTCCAGGCATGCCTGATCGACGTGATGCAGTCGATCCACCTGCAGTTGCAGGCGCGTGTTCGGCGGCACGCTTTCCAAGGTACGCGCCACCGACGGCACGCGCAGAAACGTCGCCGAACCTTCCAGGCGCAGCGATGCCGTGCCTGGTTCCTCGTGATGATGCAGGCCCACCTTGAGTCGCGACGAATGCAGCGCGAGGCGGAACAGCGACAAAGCGAAGCCGATCAGCACGCCGGCCAGCAGATCGGTGGCGACAATGGCCACGGTGGTTGCGACGTAAATCCATGCGGTGCCCTTGCCGTACTGCGCCAGCGAGATCACCTGCCTGAAGTTCACCATCTTGACGCCGGTGTAGACCAGGATGCCGGCCAGGCAGGCTACCGGCGTCATGCGCATCAACCATGGCAGCAGCATGGCAAACACGAGTAGCCAGCTGCCGTGCAGGATGGTCGCCATGCGCGTGGCCGAACCGGCCTGCACATTCGCCGCGCTGCGCACGATCACGCCCGTCATCGGCAATGCGCCGAACAAGCCGCAGATGGTATTGCCGATGCCTTGAGCGGTGAGCTCGCGGTCGTACCTGGTGCGGGCGCCGTCGTGCATGCGATCGACCGCAGCGGCGGACAACAGCGTCTCGGCGCTCGCGATGAAGGCGAACGTCAGCGCAGCGATCAGCAGCGACGGTTCCAGCAGGCTGGAAAGACTGCTCCATGTCGGCATCGATACGGCGGCCATCAGGTTTGATGGCACATCCACYGTTTTCACTGCCAGCCCCGCGAACTGCACGGTCGCCGTCAACGCGATCACCGCCAGCAATGCGCCGGGAACGAAGCGCAGTTTCACCGGCCGCAGTTTTTCCCAGCCAAGCATGATCGCGATGGTGGCCACGCCGACGCCCAGGGCCGACAGACTGCCCACCTCGCCCTGCACCGCGTCGATCACCGCTCCCGGCAACGCAACGAAGTTCTCCAGGCCTCGCGCCTTGGGCAAGCCATCCATCAGCACGTGCAGCTGCGAGGCCACGATCAACACACCGATACCCGACAACATGCCCGCCACCACAGCCGGCGAACACATGCGGAACCACACGCCGACGCGACACAAGCCGGCCGCGATCTGGATCATGCCGGCCAGCAGTACGACCGGGCCCAAGGCGGCTACGCCATGCTCGCGCACCAGTTCGAACACGAGCACGGCAAGGCCCGCCGCCGGTCCACTCACCTGCAATGGTGAACCGGCGACGGCGCCCACGACGATGCCGCCGACGATGCCGGTGATGAGTCCTGCCGCTGGCGGCATGCCTGAGGCGATGGCGATACCCATGCACAAGGGCAAGGCCACCAGGAACACCACGATGGAACCGAGCAGGTCACGCCCGAACAGTCCCTGCTTGAAGTAGTTGCTGATCACGACGACGTCCTCAGGCAGCCGACGACGCAGGCACAGCGAAGCGCGCATGCGGCGTCGCTTCCGGAAAGCCCGCCGTGCCGGGCTCGATCTGCACGAAGCGACCCTCAAGTGCATCAAAGCCCTTCAAACCGGCATGCTCGATGTCATACACCCAGCCGTGGATGCGCAGTTGTCCGCTGGCCATGGCGGCCGCCACGGTGGGCAGCGTACGCAGGTGTTCGAGCTGGCCCACCACGTTTTCTTCGGTGAGGCGACGCAGACCTTCCGAGCCCTGCAGGCCCGGTCCGTTCTGATCTACCACGTAGCGCGCAACATCCGCATGTTTCATCCATGCCGCGACCGACGGCATGTCCTGCACCAGCTCGGGATGTTGCAACGCCTTCATCGCGCCGCAGTCGGAATGGCCGCAGATCACGATGTGGCTGACCTTGAGCACCTTCACCGCATACTCGATCGCCGCCACCACGCCGCTCACGTGCTGCGCATACGGCGGCACGATGTTGCCGATATTGCGATACACGAACAGCTCGCCAGGCTGCGCGGAAAACAGCAGTTCCGGCATCACGCGCGAGTCGGCGCAGGTGATGAACATGGTGCTGGGACTCTGCCCCGCCGCCAGCTTGCGGAACACTTCGCGCTGCGCGGGAAAAACCTCATTGCGGAACTGTTCGAAACCTTCGATCAAACGCTTCATGCGAATACTCCAGACAAGAATCGGTACGACGCCCACGGCGCAACGCGCGCCAGAGGAGGCGACGAAAAAAAAGAACAGATGGCCAACGCCAAGCACAGGCACGACGGGCGCGCCGCGCTAGCGGGTCAGTTCACTGACGGGACCATGGGAGGCGGCAGGCCTAAGCCATGCACGCGAGGAGAACGCGCCGCCTCAGCGGACGCGATTCAGGCGACTTCGGGTGGGCGCAGCAGTCGCGCGGGGTCGTGCGGGCTCAGCTCATCGTRCAGCGAGCGTGGAGCATGGTGGGGCATGGGCGCCCACAGGTAAGCCACATCGAAGGGATGGAGGATGTCGTCCATGCCGCTGCTGGTGTTGTCTTCCAGCGAGCCGTGCTCGCTGTCGTCGGCCGCGCTATCGGCGACATCGTCGGCCGTGACCAGCGTGGCCAGCGCCTTGTCAGCCGACGATGCCGGTGACAGTTGCGCCGGACGAACAGGCGTGCCGACCAGCAATAGCAGGCCGAACAAACACGCCAGAAACGCGGCGAAACGAGAGCGGTGGAGACGCGAAGTCATGCCGCGACGTTATCGGAAAGCGCATGAAAATCGCAAGACCTTGCGAGAAATCCATCGCGCATTCTCTTGCATGCGCCAGCAAACATTCATTTTCGCAGGCCGCTGTCATCGCGCAGAAACACCCGGCCGCAAAAAGAAAAAACGGCGGGCCAGAGCCCGCCGTTTGTCCATCCCTGGGTAGAACTCCCTTGCGATAGCCGTACCGCCGATCCGATTAGAACGGGTAGTAGCGGAAGGAGGTGAAGAACATGTTCTCCGTGGCCTTCGGCGAAGCAAGGCCATTGGCAACCGGACCGCTCACGCCATTGATGAAGCCCTGGCCCGGGAACGCTTCCTTCTGGGTGTACGAGTACTGTGCGCCGAACTGCATGCGACCGAACTTGCCCTGGTAGAACTTCCACCAGAAGCCCGCCGTGCCCTGCCAGATCTGGCGAGCGTTGCCCACGCAGTTGCTGTTGCCGGCGATGTCGCAACCGCTGTTGTTGTAAGCCGGGTTGCCATAACCGAGGGCGACGGTGCCCGCGTTGTAAGCGGTGAAGTCCTTCTTGCTGGCAGCTTCGCGGCCACCGAACAGATAGATGTCCAGATCCGGATTGGTGTGCCAGGTCAGACCGGTCAGCATCATGTTCTCCTTGATCGGAGCCAGATTGCCGTTCGGGCTGAAGGTCACGTCGGAGAGCTGGGCGCTGCCGTAACGGCCGATGCCCTTGCCCGACATGCCGGAGAACTGCCAGTCGAGGGTCTTGTCGATCAGCGGCAGGATCACGCCCAGACCCCAGCCACCGCCGTAGGTGTTGTGGTTCTGGTAGCTGCCGTTGACGGCATAGCGGTTGTAGAAGGCGCGGCCGAGGCCGAACAGCTCGTAGTGACCGAAACCCGGGTCAGCCGCGAACTTCACCACCACATCGGGGATGTGGTTGAGCGACAGCGTATTGGCCGAGTCGAAACCCGAACCCGCGGTCATGTTGTAAGCCGTCTGCTGCACCGGCGCCTTGGCCTGGTTCGGGCTCGAATAGAACGTGGTCTGCGGGTTCTCGATGGAGACGCCCAGCCAGTACTTCTTGTCCCAATCCTTGACCAGGCGGATCTGCGCCTGACGTGCCCAGGTGAAGCCCGGGATGTACTGCGCGTCGATCTGCGGCGGCATCTGCTCGCCACGCGGCATGATGCCCTTGCTGTTGAGCGTCAGCAGCGACCAGTTCTGGCCGGCCAGCAGGTGCAGGCCCGAGGTGTCCCAATCGGACGTCAGGTAGACGTTGCGGATACGCGGGTTGAACGAGTTGCTCTCATTCGAGTTCGCGGTCTGGGCGCCGCCCAGGAAGTCCAGTTCGATGTAGCCGGCCAGATGCGTGGTCGGATCCACGTCACCCTGGGCCAGGGCCGAGAGGCGGCTCTGGCGGGCGGTCATGCGGAACTCGTTCATGTGCGCGGTCTGCACGTTCTTGTACGGCATCGAGCTGTAGTTCGATGCGATGTCCGCGCCTTCGTTGGCCGAACGGTAGATCGTTTCGGCAGCGAGGAAGCCGCCGAGCGTGATGTTCACGCCCTTGTAAGCGATCTTGTCCTGCGACTTCTTGACCGTCGCGTCGGTCGTGGCGACCTGCTTCTGCACCTGCTCCACAGCCTGGCCGGTCGACACGTTGATATCGGACTGCGCGTCAGTGCGCTGCTCGAGCTCGACGACCTTGGCCTGCAGGGCCTGCAGCTGGGCCTTCAGCGCTTCGATCTCGGCGTTCTGCGTCGACTGGGTGCTGGTCTTGGTGCTGGCGCCGGCCGGGTCGGCCATGACGTGGAAGCTGGTAACGCCCAAACCGGCAGCAATGGCCACCGCGAGCAACTTGGAACGCATGGAATATCTCCGCATGTAGGTAAGAATCACCTGGACCGCCCCCTTCGATCTCCGGCCGTCCAAGCAGGTTCGGTGGGCAGGATGGGCTTCGGGCTTTACCGTTACATGGACGTTATGTGACAGAACGGAGACATGCGTTCGCGCACGTACGGATCGTCCGCCCAACGCCGCAGTGGACTTGGGGTCGCCGCCCCGGCTGATATGCTTAGGCGATGGATAAGCTCAATAACAGCATGGCCGGCCGCATGGCCGAGCGGTTTCGCGGCTTCTTGCCGGTCATCGTGGACGTTGAAACCGGCGGCTTCGATGCCGAGCGCGATGCGCTGCTGGAAATCGCCGCTGTCATATTGCGCATGACCCCCGAGGGCTATCTGCAGCCCATGCCGGCGGTCTCGGCACACGTCCACCCCTTCCCCGGGGCCAATATCGACCCGCGCGCGCTGGAGATCACCGGYATCGACCCGGACAACCCGCTGCGCGGCGCACTGGACGAGCGCCTGGCGCTGGACCATGTGTTCAAGCCAATCCGCGACGCCATGCGCGACATGGATTGCCAGCGCGCCGTGCTGGTGGGTCACAACGCCGCGTTCGACCTGGGCTTTCTCAATGCGGCCGTGCGCCGCGTCGCCCACAAGCGCAACCCGTTCCACCCTTTCAGCTGCTTCGACACCGCCACGTTGAGTGGGCTTGCCTTCGGCCAGACGGTGCTGAGCAAAGCCGTGCAGGCCGCAGGCATTCCCTTCGATACGCGTGAGGCGCATTCGGCCATTTATGACGCGGAGCGGACGGCGGAGCTGTTCTGCACCATCGTCAACCGCTGGCGCCGGTTGGAGGAGTTCGAGCGGGACCAGATCGGCATCGAGTCGATGTGAAGGCACCAGGGGACTCGCCCGGATTTCGGGCGACGATTTAATCCCCTGCGTTATCAGTGCCATATGACAATTCCCTGCAAGTTGTCATATCGCTGAAACATTGAGCTCATTTCATTGCAACACGGCGCGCATGAAATAACGGCGGGCGGGAATCCCCCGAAACCCTTATCGCTAAGGAGCAACCGTGTTGATCTCAACCAAATCTCTGACTCGCATCGGCACGGCCGCGGTGTTCGCGACGGCCTCGCTGTTTGCCATGGGCGCGCAGGCGACCGACATCACCGGCGCTGGCTCGAGCTTCGTCTACCCGGTGCTTTCGAAGTGGTCCGCGGGCTACGCCGAAAAGACCGGCAACAAGCTCAACTATCAGTCCGTCGGCTCGGGCGCCGGCGTGGCGCAGATCAAGGAAGGCACCATCGACTTCGGCGCCACCGATGCTCCGGTGAAGGCTGAAGACCTCGCACAGTTCGGCCTGGGCCAGTTCCCGGTCGTGGTGGGCGGCATCGTGCCGGTGGTGAACATCCCGGGCATCGAAGCGGGCCAGGTCAAGCTGGACGGCACCACCCTCGCCGACATCTTCCTCGGCAAGATCACCATGTGGAACGACCCGCGCATCGCCGCGATGAACGCTGGCGTGAACCTGCCCTCCAAGAAGATCACCGTCGTGCATCGCTCGGACGGTTCGGGCACCTCGTTCAACTTCACCAACTACCTGTCCAAGGTCAGCACCGACTGGGCTGCCAAGGTCAAGTTCGGCACGGCTGTTGAGTGGCCGACCGGCGTGGGCGGCAAGGGCAATGAAGGCGTGTCGCAGTACGTCAAGCAGATCGTCGGTTCGATCGGCTACGTCGAGTACGCCTATGCCGTGAAGAACAAGATCAGCTGGGTGAACCTGAAGAACGCCGCCGGCCAGGTCGTTGCGCCGAGCGCCGATGCGTTCGCCGCTGCCGCTGCCACGGCCGATTGGGGCAGCGCCAAGGACTTCAACGTGATCATGACCAACGCCTCCGGTGCGCAGGCATGGCCGATCACCGCGACGACCTGGGTGGTGATGTACAAGAAGCCCAAGAACGCCGAGCACACCAAGGTGGCGTTCGAGTTCTTCAAGTGGGCGCTCGAGAATGGCCAGAAGGACGCCGCTTCGCTCGACTACGTCGCGCTGCCGGACACCCTGGTCAAGAAGATCGAGGCTTACTGGAGCACCGAGTACAAGCACTGAGGCTGGCGTCTCGCCGGTCACGCTACGGCAACCGGCGAGTCTTAAGCTGATGGCTTGACCGCACCACGACGGCCGCCCGACTAACCTCGGGCGGCCTGTTGCTGAAAGGCGCCCGGAAGCGCCATCCATCAACCAGCCGGCCCCCACCGGACTGGCCTGAATGCCGAGGAATCCTCCGCACATGCAAGCGAACGTAGGCGCCATCGCCTCCTCCGTGCCCCAGGAAGCGCGCGCCAAGCGCGACGCCCTGCACGACCGCCTGTTCAGCTGGCTGCTCAAGGGCTGCGCCTTGCTGGTGCTGGCCTGCCTGCTCGGCGCCGCTGGCGCCACCCTGTGGGGCGGCCGCCACGCGTTCGGCACGTTCGGCTGGCACTTCCTGGTCAGCGATGCGTGGGACCCCAGTTCCGACACCTACGGCGCGCTCGTGCCGGTGTACGGCACCATCGCCACCTCGTTCATTGCGCTGTTGCTTGCCGTGCCGGTGAGTTTCGGCATCGCGCTCTATCTTTCCGAAGTGGCGCCGCCGTGGCTGCGCACGCCGGTGGCCTCGGCCATCGAACTGCTGGCCGGCATCCCTTCGATCATCTACGGCATGTGGGGCTTGTTCATCTTTGCGCCCTTCTTCGCCGACCATATCAAGCCGTGGTTGACCAACTACCTCGGCGACAAGCCCGACGACGGCAAGCTGTCGTGGGTGGCGCAACACGTGCCCTTCGTCGGCAAGCTGTTCGGCAGCGACTACCCCTTTGGCGCCAGCATCCTCACCGCGGGCATCGTGCTGGCGGTGATGATCATCCCGTTCATTTCCTCGGTGATGCGCGAAGTGTTCCAGACGGTGCCCTCGCGCCTGAAGGAATCGGCGTATGCGCTGGGTTCGAGCACCTGGGAAGTGTCCTGGGACATCGTGCTGCCGTACACGCGCTCGGCCGTGATCGGCGGCATCTTCCTCGGCCTGGGCCGCGCGCTGGGCGAGACGATGGCGGTGACCTTCGTGCTCGGCAACGCGATGAAGCTGTCGCCCTCGATCCTCGATCCGGGCGCGTCCATCGCTTCCACCATCGCCAACCAGTTCAGCGAGGCTGCGGGCCTGCAGAAGTCCACGCTGATGGCGCTGGCCTTCCTGTTGTTCGTGGTGACCTTCATCGTGCTGCTGATTGCGCGCTGGATGCTGCGACAGATGGCCCATAAGGAGGGTCGCTGATGGCCACCGGTTCGAGTCTCTACACGCAGCGCCGCATCAAGAACATCATCGCGCTGTCACTCAGCGTGGTGGCCACGCTGATCGGCCTGATCTTCCTGGCGTGGATCCTGTGGGAAACGCTGCGCCAGGGCATCGGTGCGCTGCGCCCGCAGCTGTTCACCAAGATCACCGCCTATGGCGAGGATGGCGGCCTGCTCAACGCCATGGTCGGCAGCCTGACGGTGAACATGATCGGCATCGTCATCGCCACGCCGATCGGCGTGCTCGCCGGCGCATGGCTGGCCGAGTACGCCAGCGGCACCAAGCTGGGCGAGTCGATCCGCTTCMTCAACGACATCCTGCTGTCGGCGCCMTCGATCGTGCTGGGGCTGTTCGTGTACACCATCGTAGTGTTGCCGAGCACGGCGCTCACCGACGGCTCCACCACCTTCTCCGGTTGGGCCGGCGGCATCGCGCTGGCGCTGATCGCCCTGCCGGTGATCGTGCGTACCTCCGATGAAATGCTGCGCCTGGTGCCTTCCACCCTGCGCGAGGCCTCGCTGTCGCTGGGCATTCCGCAGTGGAAGCTGACCACGCAGATCCTGATCCGCGCCGCACGCTCGGGCATCATCACCGGCGTGCTGTTGGCGCTGGCGCGCATCAGCGGCGAAACCGCGCCGCTGCTGTTCACCGCGTTCGGCAACAACTATCTGACCTTCAACCCGTCGGACAAGATGTCCAGCCTGCCGCAGGTGATCTACCAGTACGCCAACGATCCGGGTGAAGGCCTGCATGCCATCGCCTGGGCCGGTGCCTTCGTGCTCACCATGTTCGTGCTTTTGCTGAGTCTTGCCTCCCGTCTGGTCCTTTCCCGCAACAAGGTGTCCCATGACTGAGTCCGCCGCCGCCGGCATCCACCCGCAGTCCGCGGCCACGCACGCTCCGCTTGCGCCGACCAAGATCAAGGTGCGCGACCTGCACTTCTACTACAACGGTTTCCATGCGCTGAAAGGCATCAACATGGACATCCCGGAGAAGAAGGTCACGGCCATCATCGGCCCCTCCGGTTGCGGCAAGTCCACGCTGCTGCGCATCTTCAACCGCATCTATGCGATCTACCCCAAGCTCGAGGCGAAGGGCGAGATCGTGCTGGACGAGGAGAACATCCTCGACTCGCGTTATTCCATGAACCGCCTGCGTAGCAAAGTCGGCATGGTGTTCCAGAAGCCGGTGCCGTTCCCGATGACCATCTTCGAGAACGTGGCCTACGGCATCCGCCACCACGAGAAGCTGTCGCGCGCCGACATGGACATCCGCGTCGAACAGGCGCTGCGCAGCGC
>NZ_JBFTRY010000139.1:9610-18887 GCF_056399745.1 Dyella sp. 01N36 | reverse complement strand
CCGTATGACGCGGCGGGCGGGTGGAGGAAAGCCCGGAGGGTGGCCGCATGGATGCGGCCAGTTTTTCGACAGGACAGGGATGTCCTGTCGAAAAACCCCGCAACCCGCCCGCGCACCTGGAGGGCCGCAGGCCCGGAAGGCGCGTCATCCGGGGGGCCCTTCTCCGTGGGTTACTTTCTCTTGGGCAAGCAAGAGAAAGTGACCCGTCCTCAGGCAGGAGGACGGAAGCCCGCGGCAGGCGAGCCAGATCGCCGTATCGCGACAACCGAAGTCCATCGCTCCTGGATCCCGGCCTGCGCCGGGATGACGAGCAAACAGCGGGCAAGTCCCGCGATGCCAGATGGAATGAAAAGCTAGCGCGTAGTGGTCGCCGCCGCCGGCACCGCTGCAGCCTTCGGTGCAACCGGCACAACCGCCGCCGCCCCCTTCACCTGCTGCTGAAAGAAATTCTCAATCAGGTGATACACGTGACTGCGCTGCCCGGGCAAGTTGAGCCCATGCTTCGCCCCCGGGTACGCCATGAACTGAAACTGCGTCCCACGCTTCTGCAACTCCGCCATCAACTCGGTCGAGTTGAGAAACAGCACGTTGTCATCCGCCATCCCGTGCACGAGATACAACTTCGAGGTAAGCCCATCGAGCCACGCCATCGGCGAGCTGCGCGTGTAACCCGAATCGTTGTCCTGCGGCCGCCCCAGATAACGCTCCGTGTAGAAGGTGTCGTAGAGCCGCCAGTTGGTCACCGGCGCCACCGCCACACCGCCGGCCAATTCATCCGAAGCCTTCGCCAGCATCATGGTGGTCATGTAACCGCCATAGCTCCATCCGAACACGCCCACATGCTTGGCATCCACCCACGGCTGCGACTTCAGCCAATGGATGCCGACCAGCTGATCGTCCACTTCGGCCGCGCCCAGCTGCTGGTAGATGGCGTTCTCGAACTGGCGCCCGCGGCGCGCCATGCCGCGGTTGTCCAGCGTGAACACCACAAAGCCCTGGTTGGCCATGTACTGGTTGAAGTAGTCGCCCCACGCATTGGTGACCATCTGCGCATGCGGGCCGCCGTAATACATGTCAAACACCGGATACTTCTTGGTGGGATCGAAGCCGGCCGGCTTGTACAGGCGGTAGTACAGCGTCTGCCCGTCCGCCGCTTTGAGCGTGCCGAATTCCGGCTTGATCAGGCTGTCGCGATACGGCCAGTACGGATGTTTTTCATCCAGCTTGTTGGCCTCGATCCAGCTGACCAGGCTGCCGTCCGACTTGTGCAGGCTGACCTGCGGCGGCGTATCGACACTGGAGAAATTGTCGAGATAGAAACTGCCCTCCGGCGCGAAAGAAGCCGCGTGCGTGCCCGCGCCCTGGCTGATGCGCGCCGGCGCTTTCGCCGTGCTGCCGTCGATCTTCAGCGCATAGATCTGCTTCTCGGGAACAGCGACCTTGTTCGACGCCACGAAGACCGTGCCCGTGTGCTCGTTCACTGCCAGCAGTCCGTCGATCTGCCAGTCGCCTTCGCTCACCGCGTGCTTGAGCGTGCCGTCGAGACCGTACAGATACAGATGGTGGTAACCGCTGCGCTCGCTGCCCCACAGGAAAGTCTTGCCGTCCTTGAGGAAGGTGAGATCGCTGTTGAGATTGATCCAGGTGTCGCTGGTTTCGGTGAGCAGTGTGCGCTGCGCCAGGGTCTTCGCGTCGACCAGGCGCAGATCCAGTTTCTGCTGATTGCGCGGCATGCGCTGGTAGGTGACGTGCTTGCCGTCGGGCAACCAGTTCACGCGGGTGAGATAGATGTCCGCATCCTTGCCCAGGTCGATCCAGCGCGGTTGTCCGCCAGCGGGCGACACGAGGCCAAGCTTCACGGCCACATTGGGCGCGCCTGCGGCGGGATAGCGCTGATCGATCACGTCGGTGTGATCGGCAAACAGCTCGGTGCGCTTGGTCACCGGCACCTTGGCTTCGTCGTAGCGCTCGAACGCAATGGCCGAGTCGTCGGGTGCCCACCAATAGCCGGCGCTGCGATCCATTTCTTCCTGCGCGACGAACTCCGCTTCACCGTTGTGCACGGTGCCGCCGCCATCATGCGTCAGCTGCCTGGCTTCGCCGGTGCCCAGATCGATCACCCATAGATTCTGATCGCGCACGTAGGACACGTAGCGACCCTTGGGCGAGATCTTCGGATCGATCACGTTGTCGCCGGTATCGAGCGGCGTGGGAGCCGCGTCCGGCGTGGCCAGCGCGACGACATAGAGTTTGCCGTTGATCGGGAACAACAGCTGCTTGCCGTCAGGCGACCATTGGTAGCTCACGATGCCGTGCAGGCCGGCGGTGCGTTCGCGCTCGCGGCGCGCCTTCTCCGCATCCGACAACTGCTCGCCGTTGGGTTCGAGTTTCTTCGAATCCACCAGCAGGCGCGTCTTGTTGTCCTTGAGCTGGTATTCCCACAGGTCCAACTGGAACTGATCGTCCGCGCGGGCGCGCAGGAAAGTCACGCGGCTGCCGTCGGGCGAAATCTGCAGACCGCGCGGCGCGGCACCGGCAAGATTGCCACCGTCGAAGATGCGTTCGATCGTGAGTTTTTCGGCCATGGTCGGCAGGGCTACCATCGTCAGGGCAGCAAACAAAAGGGCGCGCATGGAGACTTCCTTGGGCGACGCGTCGTACGCAAGAACAAACGGCGATTAGAACGCGTCGCGCCCTTGGAAACCAGCGCTTTGTGCGTGAAGCAGGCGAAAAAGGGCGGAAACTCCGTGAAGGCGCGACGTTTCTGACGGCTCCCGCTCCTCTTCACACTCGCGGCTAGCTCTTCGCTCCCTGCCCGAACAGCACTTTGCGCGCGTCCTCATCCGTCGTCAGGTCGAACTTGCCCTTGATATCCTCGCCCAACGCATACGCGCGCCGGGTGGCGGGACGCTCGCCGATCGCTACGAACCAAGCCTTCAAGTGCGGGAAATCCTCCAGGCTCATGCCTTGGTTTTCGTGCGGCACGATCCACGGATAGGCCGCCATATCGGCGATGCTGTAGTCGTTGCCGGCGATGAAGCTGCGGCCTTCCAGACGCTTGTTCAGCACGCCGTAGAGGCGACGCGTCTCGTTGACATAGCGGTCGATGGCGTAGGGGATTTTCTCCGGCGCATAGCGGCTGAAGTGATGGTTCTGGCCGAGCATGGGGCCCAGCCCAGCCATCTGCCAGTACAACCACTCCAGCACCGTGTATTTGCCGCGCGGATCGGTCGGCAGGAAGCGGCCAGCCTTCTCGGCGAGGTACWGCAGGATCGCGCCGGAYTCGAACACGCTGATCGGCTCACCACCGTCGGCAGGCGCCGTATCCACGATGGCCGGCATGCGGTTGTTCGGCGAAATCGCCAGGAACGCTGGCTGAAACTGCTCGCCCTTGCCGATGTTGACCGGTTTGATGGTGTAGGGGAGGCCGGTTTCTTCGAGGAATAGCGTCACTTTGTGGCCGTTGGGCGTGGGCCAGTAGTACAGCTCGATCATGAGGTTTCCTGGGGGCGGACGATCTGTTGATGTTCGGGGCGCTAGGCTTGGATTCAAGCCGGGACCGGCCGCTGCACCGTCAACCGCTCTTGGGTGCCCGCGTTCCCGCAGAGACGCCCTTAAGGAGTGCCGCCCATGAAACGCCTTCCCGCCATCGCTGCGATTGCTCTTGCCGTCACGCTGTCTGGCCACGCATGGGCCCAGCAGGACGCGCCACCCGCCGCCGGCAGCCAACACATGCACGCCTTCGATGCGCCAACGCAGTTGCAGCGCCTGACCAGGCAATTGCAGCTGACGCCGGATCAGCAGGCCAAGATCGGCCCGCTGCTGGAACAACGCGGCCAACAGCTGCAGGCGATACGCGGCGACACCAGCCTCAAGCCCGCCGACCGCCGCGCCAAGACCATCGCCATCGTGCAGGACAGCGACAGTCAGATTGGTGGCGTGCTGACCCAGGAGCAGCGCGACAAGTGGAAGGCCGTGCGCGAGAAGGCGATGGAGCGCATGCAGGAAAAACGCGGCCAAAACGTGCCCGCGGCGCCGGGCAGCAGCGGCGGCTGATTCCGCCCGCGGCATCCCTTATCCTGCTCCATCTCGCCTAACGCAGTGATGGAGCAGGTATGGCACGCGTCGTCGTGGTCGGCAGCATCAATATGGACCTGGTGACGCTGGCGCCACGCTTTGCCGAACCGGGCGAAACCATTCTTGGCGAACGCTTTCTCACCGTGCATGGCGGCAAGGGCGCCAACCAGGCGGTGGCCGCGGCCCGCCTGGGTGCGGACGTCGCGCTGATCGGAGCCTTGGGCGATGACGCCTTTGGCAACGAACTGCACAACGGCCTCGCGCGCGAGGGCATCTCGCTGGAGCATGTCGAGCGCATCGCCGACTGCGGCAGCGGCACGGCGTCCATCACGGTTGCGCAGGGCGAAAACCACATCGTGGTCGTGCCCGCCGCCAACGCCCGCGTGACGCCGGCGCAGATCGAGCACGCGCATGCCACCTTGGCGTCGGCAGATGCCATCCTCGTGCAGATGGAGATACCGCTCGAATCGGTCGAGGCGACGCTGCGCCTTGGTCAAAAGCTTGGCAAACCAGTCATTCTCAATCCTGCGCCCGCGCAGAAGTTGCCGATGGAGTGGTTGAAGCTCGCTCGCTATCTCACGCCTAACCAGCATGAGCTGGCCATCCTGCTTGGTGCATCCGGTGATGAGGACTTTCGCACGCTCATGCAACGCGCACCCGCGCCCGTCGTGCTTACGCGTGGCAGCGATGGCGCGTGGTACCGCGACGGCGGCGATCCACAGCATCAGGCGGGTTTTAAAGTCGATGTAGTCGACACCACGGGGGCGGGCGATACGTTCAACGCCGCACTGGCCGTCTTCCTGCACGAAGGATTGCCGATCGCGGTGCGCAAGGCGTGTGCGGCGGCGGCGTTGTCGGTGACGCGATTGGGCGCGCAGGGTGGCATGCCGACGCGAGCGGAGCTCAAGGAGTTCCTGTGACAGCGCACCCTCTCTGTGGGAGCGCACCCTGTGCGCGACAGCCACGCTGAGGTGTATCGCTCCGTAGGATTGTCGCGCACAGGGTGCGCTCCCACAGACAGCTCGCGCTAGTCCGAAGGCCCTGGCGCAATCACTTCGCGCTGCCCATTGATACCCATCGACGACACCAATCCTGCCGCTTCCATCGCTTCGACCAAGCGCGCCGCGCGGTTGTAACCGATGCGGAACTGCCGCTGCACGAACGAGATGGACGCACGGCGCGAACGCAGCACGAACGCAGCCGCCTCGTCGTAGAGTGGATCAAGTTCGGCATCGCCGGCTTCCTCGCCGAACAGTTCGCCGGAACCTTCGCTAGGCGGACCGGCAAGGATCTCTTCCTTGTAATCGGGTTCGCCGTAGAGTTTGAGGTGCGCCACGATGCGATGCACTTCCTCATCGGCAACAAAGGCACCGTGGATGCGCTGTGGATAACCCGTGCCCGGCGGCAAGAACAGCATGTCGCCCTGGCCGAGCAGGCTCTCCGCGCCCATCTGATCGAGAATGGTGCGTGAGTCGATCTTCGACGACACCTGGAAGGCCACSCGSGTYGGGATATTSGCCTTGATCAGGCCGGTGATCACGTCCACCGACGGSCGCTGCGTSGCAAGGATCAARTGRATRCCGGCSGCGCGCGCTTTCTGCGCMAGSCGYGCRATCAGYTCTTCGATCTTCTTGCCGGCGACCATCATCAGGTCGGCCAGCTCGTCGATCACCACCACGATCATCGGCAAAGTGTCCAGCAACTCGGGCACTTCGGGATGCGCGGGGAACGGGTTCATCAGCGGCCGACCCGCCGCGCGCGCCTCGCGTACTTTCTGATTGAAGCCGGCGAGATTGCGCA
Organism: Dyella sp. 01N36; assembly: GCF_056399745.1. Lineage (NCBI taxonomy): Bacteria > Pseudomonadati > Pseudomonadota > Gammaproteobacteria > Lysobacterales > Rhodanobacteraceae > Dyella > Dyella sp. 01N36. The sequence goes on along the minus strand of NZ_JBFTRY010000139.1, from coordinate 13,010 downwards.
CGCGCAGATCCGACATCACGCGGTAGCGGTTCTCCATTTCGGCCACGCACCAGGCCAATGCATTGGCGGCGAGCTTCATGTCGGTGACGACCGGCGCGAGCAGATGCGGGATACCCTCATAGACTGAGAGTTCCAACATCTTCGGGTCGATCATGATCATGCGCACGTCGTCAGGCGTGGCCTTGTACAGCATCGACAGGATCATCGCGTTCACCGCGACGGACTTGCCCGAGCCGGTGGTGCCGGCCACCAGCATGTGCGGCGCCTTGGCCAGGTCGGCGACCACCGGTTCACCGGTAATGTCCTTTCCCATCGCCAGTGTCAGCAGCGAATCGGCATCGCGATAGACCGGTGAGTCGAGGATCTCGGACAAGGCGATCATCTGGCGCTGCTCGTTCGGCAACTCCAGGCCCATGCAGGTCTTGCCCGGAATGGTTTCCACCACGCGGATGGACGTCCGTCCGAGACCGCGCGCGAGATCCTTCATCAACGCGACGATCTGATTGCCGCGCACGCCCACGGCCGGCTCCACTTCGAAGCGCGTGATGACAGGACCGGCCGATGCGCCGACGACGGTCACCGGCACTTTGAATTCGCGCAGGCGTTGTTCGATCAGCTCGCCGGTTTCTGCGAGCTGCGCTTCGTCGATGGAGGTCAGCTCCTGGCGTGGCGCCGCGAGCAGGGAGAGCGGCGGCAACATGGCCGTCGAACGGGTTCGCGCTGTTGCAGAGGAAGGCAGCGGCGTGATGTCCGCAGCCGTGATGACGGGTTCATCGTCATTGGCGGCTACACGTCGGCCCGGTGCGATCGGTACAGCCTGCAACGGCAGGGCGACAGCTGCGAGATCGAGATCGGACGAGGTGTCCTCCGGTGCAGCCAAGGTTGCGGCAACGGGCAGCGGTGCTGGATCCAGATCGACCGCCGCAGCCAATGGCACCTCGTCGACGACCGGTTCTGCTTGCGTCGGCAACGGTGCCGGCACGACCGGCTCCATCGGCCGCGGGGCCTGTGCCGCCGCGGCGCCGGCGGCGATCGGTGACGCGGAGGTCTTCGCCAGGCTCGGGCTGGTCGCGATGGATGGCGAGGCACGACCAAACGTTGGACCTGGCGACGCTGCTGCCACGCGACCGTGCTTGGGCGTAAGCCAGGGCTCGCGTATCACTTGCTCTTGCTGTGCCGCGTAGCGGACAGGCGGGACGCGCGACGATGACGCAGCAGGTAGCATTGCTGATGCCGATGAAGGCGTGCTCTTTGCAGCGACGACGGGATCGACGGCCGCTTGAGCAACTCGCTCTGCTGCTGGCGTCGGTCGGCGATGCTTCGCGGATGCACGCTCCACGCGACGCACCGCGCCGGTCGCTCGACGTCGGGTGATCGGCTTGCCACGCCGCGCCGCGATCGCATCCAGTGCACGCTRCAGCAACCTGGCGATCACGTCGACAGCCGCCGACAAACGCTTGAACATCGCCGGCCAGCCCATGCCCAGATACCACGGCAACGCAGCAGCAAGCACCGCCAGCATGGCCAGCGTCGTGAGCCATCCACCGAGCAAGCCGCCGATGCCATGCGACAGCGCGCGACACACCATGCCGCCGGCGTTGGCATCATCGGTGTACTGATCGATCACCAGACCTTCGAGCGTGGCACTGGCCAGCAGCACCAGCAGCGCGCCCAACCCGTAGCGAATCGAACCTTCGCCGCCACCCGACCTGTTGCGCCGTTTCAGCAGAGTCCTGCCGGCGCGCCAGAGCAGGGGGACAAGCCAGAGTGTGGACAGCCCGAAGGCGCCGAAAAAGAATGAGAGCATGCCTGGATTCGAATCGACCGCGTGCAAACTCAGCATGTTAGCGCCATTGCCTAAGGCACGTCAGCAGAGAGTTCGCTAACGTCTTGTCGTTGTTTGGAACTTGGACTCAGACCGGCGTGCTATTTGCCGATGCAGAACGAGCTGAAGATGGCGCCGAGCAGGTCGTCGCTGGTGTAGCTGCCGGTGATTTCTCCCAGTGCCTGCTGCGCTTGGCGCAGTTCCTCGGCCGCCAGTTCGCCCGCGCGAGTAACCCGCAGCACCTGCTCGGCCTGATCCAGGTGCAGGGCGATTTCCTCAAGCGCCAACACATGGCGACGGCGCGCACTAAACGCGCCTTCGCCACTGCCCGAGCCGGCAAGTTGCTTCAAATGGTCGCGCAAGGCATCGAGGCCGGCACCGGTTTTCGCGGAGGCCCACACCCAGATGGCTTCTGGCCGCACGTCGTAACGCGGCGTGCCGCTGGCGAGGTCGATCTTGTTGATGAACACGATGCGTTCGACGCTCGCCGGCAGATCGGCGAGCAGGGCAAGGTCGTGTTCGGCGTGCGCGATGTCGGTGACGAGCAGGGCGACGTCGGCGCGAGCGAGCTCGCCATGGGCACGGCGTACGCCTTCGCGTTCCACCGGATCGTCGGTGTCGCGCAGACCCGCCGTGTCGGCCAATTCGAGCGCGACGCCGTCGAGGTTGAGTTGCTCGCGCAATACATCGCGGGTGGTGCCGGCGATATCGGTAACGATGGCGCGGTCGCTGCCGGCCAGCGCATTGAGCAGGCTGGATTTGCCGGCGTTGGGACGTCCGATGATGGCGACGCGCAAGCCGTCATTGAGCCGCACGCCGCGCTGCGCTTCACGCAACAGGGCATCGAGTTCCGCGCGCAGCGCCTGCAGCTGACCCATGATGCTGGGGTCAGCGAGAAAATCAATTTCCTCTTCGGGAAAATCAATCGCCGCTTCGATATGCACACGCAGTGCGATCAGCGACTGCAGCAAGTCGTGCACTTTGCGCGAGAACACACCCTCCATCGAGCGCAGCGCCGCGCGCGCACCAGCCTGCGAACGCGCCGCGATCAAATCGGCCACCGCTTCCGCCTGCGCCAGATCGAGCTTGCCGTTGAGAAACGCGCGTTCGGTGAATTCGCCCGGACGCGCCAAACGCGCGCCGATGCTGCAGACGCGACGTAGCAGTGCGTCGAGCAGCACGGGACTGCCATGGCCTTGCAGTTCCAGCACGTGTTCGCCGGTGTAGGAAGCCGGCGCGGGAAAGTAGAGCAGCAGGCCGCGATCGATCAATTCGCCGTCGCGTTCGCGGAAAGCTGTGAAGTGCGCGCGGCGGGGATCGGGGTCGCGTCCGAACAATTCCGCGGCGATGCCGGGCACCGCCGGTCCCGACACACGCAACACACCGACACCGGCGGCGCCGGGTGCGCTGGCAATGGCGGCAATAGTGTCGGTGTGATTCATGGCGGGAATTATGCGGTTTGCGAGGAGCAATGCGATAACGATATGGCCGCCCCTCATCGTCATCCCGGCGCAGGCCGGGATCCAGTGGCGAGAGCAATGGGTCTTCGCGACAGCGCATAAAGCAGCATCACTG
>NZ_JBFTRY010000139.1:0-9578 GCF_056399745.1 Dyella sp. 01N36 | reverse complement strand
CTGTCGCGAAGACCGCGCATCGCCGCCACTGGATCCCGGCCTGCGCCGGGATGACGAGCCATAGGTTTGCTGCGCAAAAAAGGGCCGCTGACGCGGCCCTTTTCTCCAAACCTATGAGTGTGATCAGGCCGTCGCCTTGGCCTTCTCGTCCGCGCGATCGACGCTGCGCGTGATCAGCCACTGCTGGGTCAGGCTGGTCAGACCGTTGACCACCCAGTACAGCACCAGGCCGGCCGGGAAGAACAGGAACATGAAGCCGAACACCACCGGCATCACCTTCATCATCTTCTGCTGCGCCGGGTCCATGCCCGCCGCCGCTGGGGTGAGCCACTGCGTGGCCAGCATCACCAGGATGTAGATCACCGGCAGCACGAAGAACGGATCGGGCGCGGAAAGGTCGTGCACCCAGCCGAAGAACGGCGCATGGCGCAGCTCCACGCTTTCCATCAGCACGCGATACAGACCGAAGAACACCGGCATGGTGATCAGGATCGGCAGGCAGCCCGACATCGGGTTGACCTTCTCCTTCTTGTACAGCTCCATCATGGCCTGCTGCATCTTCATCTTGTCGTCGCCGTAACGCTCCTTCAGAGCGTTGACGCGCGGCTGCAGCTTGCGCATGCGGGCGCCGGAGCGGAACTGCGCGGCCGTGAGCTTCCACAGCGCACCCTTCAGCAGCAGCACCAGCAGGATGATCGCCACGCCCCAGTTGCCGGCGATGGTGTGCAGCTGCGACAGGAGCCAGTGCAGCGGCTGCGCGACCACGGTCAGCCAACCGTAGTTGGTGGTGAGATCCAGACCCGGAGCGACCTGGTCAAGCGTGCCCTGCAGCTTCGGACCGATATACAGGCGCGATGCACTGGTGGCGCTCTGGCCCGGCGCCACGCTGATGGACGGACCCACCGCGCGGATCAGATAGACCGGCTGCGCCGTATCGCCATTGATCACGCTGGTGCTGTACGTGCTGGCGTCCTGCGCCTGCGGAATCCAGGCCACGAAGAAGTAATGCTGCAGCATCGATGCCCAGCCGCCGGTGATGGCGTGGTTCAACGGCTTCTTGGCGAAGTCCGCGAACGACAGCGTGGTCATCTTGTCGTCGGGGCTATACCAGGCGGCGCCATAGAAGCTGTGCGACGAAGGATCGGTGAAGTTCTGCAGCCAGCTCTTCTGCTGCGTCGGCGCCACGCGCTGCAGCTGCTCATAGGTATTGCCGGCCCATGCCGCGCTGCCGCCGTTCTCGATCTTCTGGTCGACGGTGACGACATAGCTGCCGCGCTTGAGCGCGAAGGTCTTGGTGACCTTGAGGCCGGCGGCGTTCTGCCAGGTCAGGTCGACTTTGAGATCGTCCTGACCCTGGGTGAGGGTGTAGCTGGTCTGCGCGGCCGAGAACACGGCGCGATGATCGGGCGCGTCGCCCTGGTTGCTGACGATGCCGCTCTGCGCGACAAAGTACTGCGAGCGGTCGTCATCGAGCAGGCGCGCCGGCGCCGGATCGGGATCCTTGCGGGTACGCGGCACCGACGGGTAGGTCAGCAGCTCCGAACGGACCACGCTGCCGCCACGGGTATCGATGGTCAGGCGCAGCACGTCGGTGCTCACCGTGATCAGCTGGGCGGACGCCTCGCTGACCGTGCCGGGTACCGCAGCAGCCGGAGCCGTGGATGCACTGGCGCCCGGCACGCTGCTGTCGGTGCTGCTGGTGGCAGCGGCGGCAGCGGGCGGTTGCGGGCCGTAATCCTTCTCCCAGGCCTGGAACAAGAGATAGGCGACAGCCAGCAGGGCAAAGATGAGGAACGTACGCGTTTGATTCATCGCGGAGCAGATCCGGTGCATCCGCGACACGCGTGTCGCGGAAAGGAATGGAGAAGGTCAACGCACGATTGTGCCGGTCGGGCCGTCCGGCTTCAATGTGGCCTCGACCTTGGCGGAACGCAGTTTCTTCCACAGCTGCTGCAATTCGGCGAGCAGCTCCGGACCGGGCAGGCCACACGCCTGCTCGCGTGCCATCACCATGAGGTCGACGGAGGGAAGCTCAAGACGGGCGCGCCGGAAAGATTCGCGTATCAGGCGCTTGATGCGGTTGCGATCGACCGCACGCTTGGACACGCGTTTGGATATGGCCAGGCCCAGCCGCGGGTGGCCGAGGTCATTGACCCGATAGCGCACAGAAAAACAGCGGCCGCCGAAGCGGCCGCTGGTATGTCGCAAAGCTGCAAAATCACCGGCGCTACGTAACCGCGCTTCACGCGGCAGGCCGGCGGCACGCATGCTGGCGAGCCGCTTACGGGATCAGGCGCTTGCGACCCTTCGCGCGACGTGCGTTCAGGATCTTGCGGCCATCGGCCGTTGCCATACGAGCACGGAAGCCGTGGGTGCGGGCACGCTTGAGCTTGCTGGGCTGGAAGGTCCGCTTGGACATGGCTTCCTCCGGTTAAGTTGGTAAAAAGGTTGGAAATTATGAAGAGGAAGTTGGGCGCTTGTCAAATAGGGGTATGTTCGGGGTTGACAAAAGGCTGTTTACTTCCTGTGGATATCCATGTGGATATCCCGCCATGAAGGAGCTCTCGTGCTGCTAGAATCGCCGGTCCACCCCGCGCGAAAGCGCTCCTTCCAGTGGTTGAATACTTCCCATGAGTGACCTGTGGCGGCGCTGTCTCGAGCGCCTCGAGGGCGAATTGAACGCCGAAGACCTGCACACCTGGCTGATGCCATTGCAGGCGCGCGACGACACCCATGGCTTGCAGCTGTTTGCGCCGAACCCCTACACGCTCGATACGGTGCGCGAGCGCTATCTGGCGCGCATTGAAACGGTGATCAGCCAGCTGACCGGGCACGATCTCACGGTACGCCTGGAAGTGGGCTCCAACTCCCCGCGCGCTACGGCGAGCGGCAAGGTGGCCGCTCCCGCGCCGGCCAAGGTCGCCCCCACGGTGATCGAAGCACCGGCGCCAACCTTCAACCACAACCTGGATCCGCACTACACCTTCGAAACCTTCGTCGAAGGCAAGTCGAACCAGCTGGGCAAGGCCGCCGCCATGCAGGTGGCCATGAACCCGGGCCGCGCCTACAACCCGTTGCTGCTGTACGGCGGCACCGGCCTAGGTAAAACGCACTTGATGCACGCCTCCGGCAACCTGATGCGCGAACGCAACCCTGATTTCAAGGTGCTGTACCTGCGCTCGGAGCAGTTTGTCGGTTCGATGATCGAAGCGCTGCGCACCAAGAGCATGGACGAGTTCAAGCGTCGCTTCCGTTCGGTCGACGCGCTGCTGATCGACGATATCCAGTTCTTCGCCGGCAAGGACACCACGCAGGAAGAGTTTTTCCACACCTTCAACGCGTTGTTCGAATCCAAGCAGCAGATCATCCTGACCTGCGACCGCTATCCGAAAGAGGTGGACAAGCTCGAGCCGCGGCTGAAGTCGCGCCTGGGCTGGGGCCTGTCGGTGGCGATCGAGCCGCCGGACTTCGAGACGCGCGCGGCGATCCTGCTGTCCAAGGCGCAGGACAAGGGCGTGGCGGTGAGCGAGAACGTCGCGATGCTGCTGGCCAAGCGCATCCGCTCCAATGTGCGCGACCTGGAAGGTGCGCTCAACACGCTGGCAGCGCGCGCCAACTTCTACGGCAAGCCGATCACCATCGATTTTGCGGAAGAAACCCTGCGCGACCTGCTCGCCACCCACGCGCAAGCGGTGACGGTGCCGAACATCCAGAAGATCGTGGCCGACTACTACCAGGTGCGCTTGCAGGATCTGTTGTCCAAGCGACGCGTGCGTTCGCTGGCTCGTCCGCGCCAGATCGCCATGGCCTTGTCCAAGGAGCTCACCGAGCACAGCCTGCCGGAGATCGGCGAGGCGTTCGGTGGCCGCGACCATACGACGGTGCTGCATGCCTGCCGCACGATCAAGAAGCATTGCGAGACCGACACACGCATGCGGCAGGATTGGGAACAGCTGATCCGTATCCTCACCGGCTGAGCGAGCAGGGCGGCTGTGCACTGAACGCTTGAAAAGTACTGTGGCAAGCTGTGGATAATAGGTGGATGGATTGGACCGAAAAGTTATCCACATTTGGCCCACAATCATCAGGCCTCTGGGAACACAGTGTCAAAGTTCGGCAAAGTATTGATTGTTAAGGATAATTTCTCAGTTTTGAGTTATCCACGGCCCCTACTACCACTACAGAACTTCTTTTAAAAACAGAAAAGCAGGATTGGGGAAGCGCATACATGCAATTCAGCATTCAACGAGAAGCTCTGCTCAAGCCGTTGCAGCAGGTCGTCGGCGTGGTCGAACGCCGCCAAACGCTGCCGGTTCTAGCCAACCTGCTGGTGAAAGTCGCCGACGGTAAAGTGTCGCTGACGGGTACGGATCTGGAAGTGGAGATGATCGCCACTACGACCGCTGACAAGCTGGTCGACGGTGAGATCACCATTCCAGCGCGCAAGCTGTTCGACATCGTGCGTGCATTGCCTGATGGCGCGCAGATCGAGCTGAAGCTCAATGGCGATCGCGTCGCCATGAATGCTGGACGCAGCCGTTTCACGCTCGCCACGCTGCCAGCCACCGAATTCCCGACCATCGATGAAATAGAGCTGGTTGAGCGAGTAGCGCTGCCGGAAGAAGTGCTGCGCGATCTCATGGAACGCACCGCGTTCGCCATGGCCAACCAGGACGTGCGCTACTACTTGAACGGCATGCTGCTGGATCTGCAGGAGCACACGCTGCGCTGCGTAGCCACCGACGGCCATCGCCTCGCGCTCAAGGAAACCAAGCTGGAAAGCAAGGTTTCCACGCGTCGCCAGATCATCATTCCCCGCAAGGGCGTGAACGAGTTGGTCGGTTTGTTCGAAACCGGCGACGGCCAGGTTGAGCTGGAATTCGGCCGCAACCACCTGCGCGTTCGTCGTGGCGATGTGGTGTTCACCTCCAAGCTCATCGACGGTCGTTTTCCGGACTACGAGGCAGTCATTCCGCTCGGTGCCGACAAGCACGCGACGCTCGATCGCGAAGTGCTGCGCGGGGCGCTCCAGCGTGCGGCGATTCTTTCCAACGAGAAGTACCGCGGCGTGAAGCTGGAACTGTCGCCGGGCAAGCTGCGCATCGTGGCTCACAACCCGGAGCAGGAAGAGGCCGTGGAAGAGCTGGAAGCCGATACGCCAGTCTCCGATCTGGCCGTGGGCTTCAACGTGGGCTATTTGCTCGATGCCTTGGCTGCCTTGCGCGGTGAGCGTGCTCGCCTGAGCCTGCGTGACGCGCAGTCGAGCTGCCTGGTGCAGGAAGACGATAGCGACCAGGCTCGCCACGTGATCATGCCGCTGCGACTCTGATGTCGATTTACCGTTTGCCTGATCACGGCAAGCTAGTCACGAACGCCGGGGCCGTCGAAAGACGCTCCGGCGTTCTTGCTTGGGAAGTTTGCTGATATGTGGCTGGAGAGCCTGCGCATTCGCGGTTTGCGTTGCCTCGCGGACGTCGTCATCCCCCTGGAACCCGGTGTGACCGTCTTTGCTGGGGCCAATGGCGCCGGCAAGACGAGCATTTTGGAGGCAGCGTTCCTGCTGTCGCACGCCCGGTCGTTCCGATCCGGCGCAAAAGACGCCTTGCTCCAACGCGGTGCAGAGTCCTTGTCCGTGTTCACCGAGCTTCGGCACGCCGATGGTCGAGGGCGTCGCCTGGGTTTGGGCCGACAAGGCGTTCGCTGGGAAGCGCGGATGGACGGTGAGGTGGTCAGCCTCAGCGAGTTGGTAGGGGAGTGCGCCGTAGTTTGTTTCGAACCGGGCTCGCATGCCTTGATCGCTGGCGGGGCCGAAGAACGCCGCCGCTATCTCGATTGGGGTGTGTTCCACGTGGAACACGAGTTCATGTTGGCCTGGCGACGTTACCAACGCGCTCTCAAGCAGCGCAATGCACTGTTGAGGGCTTCCAGCCCTGCGCCCGAGACACTGTTTTTGCCATGGGAGGCTGAATTGGACGCCACAGCGGCCGTTATCGATCGCCTTAGAGAACTGTATTTGGCGGCACTGCGCCCCCATATCGAAGGGGCGATGGCTGGCTTGCTGCCCGAGTTGGGCCGGGTGGAGATGAAATATCGGCGGGGCTGGTCCGAAGAAGCCTCGTTGGGCGAGTTGCTCGCCAGCCAGCGCGGCAGGGACCTGGCTCGGGGCCACACGACCATGGGTTCACATCGCGCGGACTGGTCGATCGTCTTTGAGCACGCCCCCCAGCGGGAGCATCTGTCTCGAGGGCAAGAGAAGCTGACGGCACTGGGTTGCTCTCTCGCCCAGGCCGCCCTCTATGCGGAGCGTCGGGGCGAGTGGCCGGTTGTCTGTCTGGATGATTTGGCCTCGGAACTCGATAGAGCCCATCAGGCGGCCGYGGTGGACCAACTGCGGTCGGTAGGCGCCCAGGTACTGGTCACGGGAACGGAGGTTCCTGAAGCCCTCCAGCAAGGTCCCACGCAAGTGTTCCACGTGGAACAGGGTCGTCTCGGCCCCCTGCTATAATCACCGATTGTGTCCCAGCCCGGCCTCTAGGCGCCGTCCGGGCGGGAGAAGGCGCCCAGGAAACGGTCGACGAATGAACGCATCCTACGATTCGAGCAACATCAAAGTTTTGAAAGGTCTGGAAGCGGTGCGCAAGCGCCCCGGTATGTACATCGGCGATACCGATGACGGCACCGGCCTGCACCACATGGTGTTCGAAGTCGTCGACAACTCGATCGACGAAGCCCTTGCTGGCTACTGCGACCATGTGACCGTCACGATCCTCGATGATGGCTCGGTCAGCGTTACCGACAACGGCCGCGGCATTCCGGTCGATACCCATCCGGAAGAGGGCCGGTCCACCGCGGAAGTGGTGATGACCGTGCTTCACGCGGGCGGCAAGTTCGACGCCAATTCCTACAAGGTTTCCGGCGGCCTGCACGGTGTGGGCGTGTCCGTGGTGAACGCGCTCAGCTCGCACCTGTGGCTGACCATCTACCGCGAAGGCAAGGAATATCAGCAGGAATACGCCCACGGCGAGCCGCTGTACCCGATCAAGCCGGTCGGCGAATCCACCAAGCGCGGCACCACCGTGCGCTTCCTGCCCAGCACCGGCACGTTTACCAACGTCGAGTTCCACTACGACATCCTGGCCAAACGCCTGCGCGAGCTGGCCTTCCTCAATTCAGGCGTCACCATCGACCTGAAGGATGAGCGCGGGGAGGGGCGTAGCGACCGCTTTGCCTACGAAGGCGGCATCCGCTCCTTCGTGCAGCACCTGGCCCAGCTCAAGACTGCATTGCATCCCAACGTGATCAGCCTGAGCGCGCAGCAGGACGGCATCTCGGTCGAGCTGGCGATGCAGTGGACCGATGCGTACCAGGAAACGATGTATTGCTTCACCAACAACATCCCGCAGCGCGACGGCGGCACCCACCTCACGGGCTTCCGTGCGGCACTGACGCGTTCGTTGCAGAGCTACATCGAAAAGGAAGGTCTGGCCAAGAACGCCAAGGTCACGCTCTCAGGCGATGACATGCGCGAAGGCATGATCGCCGTGCTTTCGGTGAAGGTGCCCGATCCGAAGTTCTCCTCGCAGACCAAGGACAAGCTGGTTTCCTCCGAGGTGAAGACCGCGGTGGAGCAGGCCGTCAACGAAAAGCTGGGCGAATTCCTGCTGGAGCACCCGAGCGAAGCCAAAGCCATTGCCTCCAAGGTGGTCGACGCCGCCCGCGCTCGCGAGGCAGCCCGCAAGGCGCGCGAGATGACCCGCCGCAAGGGCGCGCTGGATATCGCCGGCCTGCCGGGCAAGCTGGCGGACTGTCAGGAAAAGGATCCGGCGCTGTGCGAACTGTTCCTGGTCGAGGGTGATTCCGCAGGCGGTTCGGCCAAGCAGGGCCGCAATCGCAAGACCCAGGCCGTGCTGCCGTTGAAGGGCAAGATCCTCAACGTGGAAAAGGCCCGCTTCGACAAGATGCTGGCCTCCGCCGAAGTCGGCACGCTGATCACCGCGCTGGGCACGGGCATCGGCAAGGAGGAGTACAACCCGGACAAGCTGCGCTACCACCGCATCGTCATCATGACCGACGCGGACGTGGACGGCTCGCACATCCGTACTCTGTTGCTTACGTTCTTCTACCGTCAGATGCCCGAGCTGATCGAGCGCGGCCACATCTACATCGGCCTGCCGCCGCTCTACAAGATCAAGCAGGGCAAGCAGGAGCTCTACCTCAAGGACGATGCCGCGCTCAACGCTTACCTGGTTTCCAGCGCTCTCGACGGCGCCGAATTCCAGTACTCGGGCGTCGCGCCGGCGATCTCCGGCGAAGCGCTCGAGAAGTTGCTGCGCGACTACCAGGCCGCACTCGACCAGATTCAACGACTGGGCCACCGCTTCGACGCCACGGTGCTTACCGCGATGCTCGAGCACACGCCGATCGAAGCGGCCCTGTGGAGCGACGCGGCGGCGATGCAGGGCTGGCTGGCCGGCGTGCAATTGCGCCTGGCCGCGAGCGGGCTGGGCAAGCCGCGTTACCGCCTGGCGTTGCGTCCGGCCGTCGACGAGCAGCCCGCGGCGATCGAAGTAGTGCGCGACCAGCACGGCCTCTCGCATACCTGGTTGCTGCAGCAGCCGTTTTTCAGTGGCGCGGAATTCCGCCCGATCCTGCAGGCCAGCCAGCAACTCGCCGGCCTGGTGCAGGCGGACGCGGTGGTGCGCCGGGGCAATGGTTCGCGCGGCGTGCTGAGCTTTGCCGACGCGCGCCACTGGCTGCTGGAAGAGGGCAAGAAGGGCCGCATGATCCAGCGCTTCAAGGGCCTGGGTGAAATGAATCCGGAGCAGCTGTGGGAAACCACGGTGAACCCGGAAACCCGCCGCATGCTGCAGGTGGGCATCGAGGACGCGTTTGCGGCCGACCAGATGTTCTCCATGCTGATGGGCGAGGCGGTGGAACCGCGTCGCGACTTCATCGAAGCCAATGCACTGAAGGTCGCCAACCTCGACGTGTGACGACCGGGCCGCGCGGATGCGAGCACCACTCGCTTCCGCGCGGCCTTCTTTTTGCCTGCGTGTATTAACGCATTAGCACGTTAACTAAAGTCCGGAAAAGGGCTGCCGATAGCGTGTTTCCAGGCCGAAAAGTCACGGATGGCATGGTGCTGGGGCATGAAAATCAGGTCCCGTCGCTGGCGTATGGCCCAACTTATTGATTTTTAACATTCTTTGTTGCCGCGGTGCGACTTGTTATCTGCCGCCGAGTCAGGTTACGCTCAGCGATCCCCCGCGTCCTAGGCGCGTGAAACCTACATTGAGGACTGCCATGAAGCGTGTTCCCCTGATCAAGATGCTCGCTGGTTCGGCGCTGGCCCTGGCCGTGGTGAGCACCCCGGTCATCGCGAGCGACAGCTCTTCCAAGGACAAGAAGGAAGCGCTGTACCCCAACGCCACGCGCAAGGAACCGAAGCTGGACCTGACCAGCGAGAAAGACCAGAAGGCGATCAACGAAGGTCTCGACGCGGTCAACAACCAGGACAAGGACAAGGCGATCCAGATCCTTCAGCCGATCGCCGACGGCAGCAAGAGCAAGTATGCGCA
>NZ_JBFTRY010000138.1:0-9665 GCF_056399745.1 Dyella sp. 01N36 | reverse complement strand
GGTGAACACCGCGGCGGCCGAATCGTCCGGGATCTGGTTGTAGCGCTTGTCGATCGCCAGGGTGACCAGGGCGTCGAGCTTGACCGGGTCGGCATTGATCGACTGGACGCTGCCGATGGCCACACCGGCCATCTTCACCGGCGCACCCACCGAGAGCGCACCCACGTTGGTGAAGCGGGCCTTGACCACGTAGCTGCCGCCCAGGTTGTCCGCCACGCCGCCGGCGCCGAAGAACTTGCCCAGCATCTCCTCCAGCTGCTGCGCCGGACGGGTGAGCGCCAGCTCGCCGCCGTCGGCCAGGGTCTTCTTGGAGCTGCCATAGCGCAGGCCGACGTACTGGTCGCCCAGCAGGCCGCTGGTGAAGATGGTGGCGACCGAATCGTCCGGAATCTGGTTGTAGCGCTGGTCGATCGCCAGCTTCACATCGGCCGTTTCCTTGCCCGGATCGAGCACAATCGATTGCACCTGGCCGACGCGCACGCCCGCCACCTTCACCGGCGCACGCTCCTTGAGCTGGCCGATGTTGGCGAAGTGCGCCTCGACGGTGTAACTGGGGCCGCGGCTGGAGTTGGCCACCGAGGTGGTCTGCGTGGCGAGATAGCCGAGCGCGGCAAAGCCGAGCACGATAAACAGGCCGGTGCCGACGGCATACGATTGTCTCTGGCTCACGGCACGATCCTCATGGAATAGGGGTTGGATACGGTCAGGTCGGCGCTCATCGGCTCACTCACATCAGGAACGCGGTGAGCACGAAATCGAGCGCCAGGATGGCGATGGACGAAGCGACCACGGTACGGGTGGTGGCATAGGCCACGCCTTCGCTGGTCGGCGGCGTGGTATAGCCCTGGAATACGGCGATCAGCGACACCACGATGCCGAATACGACGCTTTTCCAGATCACGCCGTTGACGACGTCTTTCACCACCTCGACGGTGGCGGTCATGTTCGACCAGAAGGTGCCGTTGTCGATGCCCAGCCAGCTCACGCCCACCAGGTGCCCGCCAAAGATGCCCAGCGCGCAGAACACGCAGGCCAGCAGCGGCATGGCGATCACGCCGGCGAGGAAGCGCGGCACGGCCACATAGGCAATCGGATCGACCGCCATCATTTCCATCGCGGCGATCTGGTCGGTGGCGCGCATCAGGCCGATCTCGGCGGTCACCGACGTGCCTGCGCGACCGGCGAACAGCAGCGCCGTCACCACGGGACCGAGCTCGCGATAAATGGCGATGGCCACTACCGTGCCGGTGGCCGAGGTGCCGCCGAAGATCGACAGCACGTCGTACAGCTGCAAGCCCAGCACCATGCCCACGAACAGGCCGCAGACCATGATGATGATCAGGCTCATCGCGCCGACGAACCACAGCTGGCGGATCGTCTCGCGGTAGTGGCGCATGCTGCGCGGTATCGCTGCGATCATGCGCAGCAGGAACAGTCCGCAATCGCCGATCTGCGACAGCGAACGCACTACGATGTTTTCGGAGCCCGTTGCGATCATGCGTTCTTCCCTGGAAAACCGAGCGATACGCCCAGGTCGCCGGCCGGATACTGGAATGGCACCGGGCCGTCCGCGTCGCCGCCGAAGAACTGGCGCGTCCACGGCGACCCGTCGTTGGCAATCGTCCTGGGATCGCCCTGCGCCACCACCTTGCCGTTGGCGATCAGGTAAATGTGATCGGCCACCTGCTTGATCGCTTCGAGCTCATGCGCCACCAGCACACTGGTGATGCCCAAAGTCTCATTGAGCGTGCGGATCAGCTTGAGCACCTGGTTCAAGGCAATCGGATCGAGACCGACAAACGGTTCGTCGTACAGAATCAGCATCGGATCGAACACGATCGCGCGCGCCAGCGCCACGCGCCGCGCCATGCCGCCGGACAGCTCCGTCGGCATCAGCCCCGCTGCACCGCGCAGACCCACTGCCTGCAGCTTGGTGAGCACGATGTTGCGGATCAGCACCTCCGGCAATTCGGTGTGCTGGCGCAGCGGGAACGCCACGTTCTCGAACACGTCGAAATCGGTGAGCAAGGCGGAATTCTGGAACAGGTAACCAATGCGCTCGCGTAGCTCGAATAGCTTTTCGCGCGACATCGTCGCCACGTTGTTGCCGTCCACCAGCACTTGCCCCGCATCGCCGCGCATCTGCCCGGTGATGTGCTTGAGCAGGGTGGTCTTGCCGGTGCCGCTGGGCCCCATGATGGCGGTGATCTTGCCGCGCGGAATATCGATATCCAGCGCATCGAACACCTTCTTGCCATTGAGCACCGTGGTCAGGCCACGGACGCGCACCAGGGTGCTGTCCTCGGGCTTGGCGCTAATGGAGTCGGTCATGGGCAATGAGGGGCCTGGGTAAAGGCGACAAGTTAGCTGAATAGGGCCGTGAAGGCCATGTACGAATCGTCGTAGCGGTCAGTAATGGCTAACGGAACAAGACCTTGGCACGGATCTAGAGTTCCACTCCACCCTGCGGAAGCAAACCTTGTGGGAGCGCACCCTGTGCGCGACAGGCGCCACCGACCAGCGGGGAACACCATGGCCCCGCAGTCGCGCACAGGGTGCGCTCCCACAGTGGGGTGGGGGCTGACCTCAGGCCAGCAATTCCTGGATCAACGTCTCATGCCGCTTCAGCTGCAACGCCGAGCGCAGGCGCGTGGCCCGCACGATGCCCTGCAAATCGTCCAGCGCCGCATCGAAATTGTCGTTGACGATGATGTAATCGAATTCATGCGCGTGGGCGATTTCCTCGCGCGAATTGTGCAACCGGCGCGCAATCACTTCCGCGCTGTCCGACCCGCGGCCGCGCAGGCGGCGCTCCAGCTCGGGGCGCGAGGGCGGCAGGATGAACACGCTCACGCAATCGGGCTTGCTCTGGCGGATCTGCCGCGCGCCCTGCCAGTCGATTTCCAGCAAGACATCGCAGCCCGTCGCCAGCAGCGTATCCACCGTCGTGCGCGAGGTGCCGTAAAGATTGCCGTGCACTTCGGCGTGCTCGAGGAAGATGCCGTCGGCCACCTCCTGCTCGAACACCTCGCGTTCCACGAAGTAATAGTGGCGGCCGTACTGCTCACCCGGACGCGGCGGACGCGTGGTGTGCGATATGGACAGCGAAATCGACGGCTCACGCTCCAGCAGCGCGTTGACCAGGGTGGATTTGCCCGCGCCCGAGGGCGCAGCCACCACGAACAGGGTGCACTGGGTGTCTTGCGCGTGAGGCGTGGTCGCGTTCATTCGATGTTCTGCACCTGTTCKCGCATCTGCTCGATCAGCACCTTCAGGTCCACTGCAGCATTGGTGCTGCGCACGTCCACCGCCTTTGAGCCCAGCGTGTTCGCTTCGCGGTTGAATTCCTGCATGAGGAAATCCAGGCGGCGACCGACCGGCTCCCTGGTGCCCAGCACGCGGCGGGTTTCGACGATGTGGGTGGTCAGGCGATCGAGTTCTTCATCGACGTCGCTGCGGGTGATCTGCAGCACCAGTTCCTGTTCCAGGCGACCCGGGTCGGCCGGCTGCTTGAGATCGGCCAGGCGCGATTCCAGGCGGGCACGCAGGCCTTCGCGGATCTGCGGCATGAAGCTGCGCACGTCGGCCACGATGCGTTCGATGGCGTCCAGGCGCTCGGTCAGCAGCTCGGCCAGCTTGGCACCTTCGCGCTCGCGGGTGGCGGTGAGCGCTTCGAGCGCCCGATCCAGCACGTCCAGCAGCGAGGCCTGCAGAACCTCTGGGTCCACCTCGGACTGTTGCAGCACGCCCGGGAAGCGCAGCAGCTCGGTGAATTCGATATTCATGCGCGGAAAGCGCGCTTCCAGGTCCATCGCCAGCTCGGACAGCCGCGCCAGCGCGGTGGCGTTGACCTGCATGGATTCGGCACGGGCCTCGCCGCGCAGGCGCACGGTGACGTCCACCTTGCCGCGCGACAGCTTGGCGGCGATGCGCTCGCGCAAGGCCGACTCGAACACGCGCAATTCGTCGGGAAGGCGCGGGCTCAGCTCCAGATAGCGGTGGTTGACCGTGCGCAACTCACAGCTGAGCGTGCCAGCGGGGCCGGTCGTCTCAGCGGAGGCATAAGCCGTCATGCTGCGGGTCATTTGAGCGCCTGCGGATATCAGTAAAGGCCGCAATGGTAAACTTTCCCGCCCTGCCTTGCCCAATGGCCTCCATTCCCATGAGCTCTCCCAGCCGCCCCAGTGGCCGCGCCAGCGACCAGCTGCGCACCGTGACCATCGAACGCCACTACACCCGCCACGCCGAAGGTTCGGTGCTGGTGAGCTTTGGCGACACCCGCGTGCTGTGCACCGCCAGCATCGAAGACCGCGTGCCACCTTGGCTGCGCGGCAAGGGCGAGGGCTGGATCACCGCCGAATACGGCATGCTGCCGCGCGCCACCAACACCCGCATGCAGCGCGAAGCCGCGCGCGGCGGCCAGGGCGGCCGCACCATGGAAATCCAGCGCCTGATCGGCCGCAGCCTGCGTGCCTGCGTGGATCGCCAGGCATTGGGCGAGCGCGTGATCACGCTCGACTGCGACGTGATCCAGGCCGATGGCGGCACCCGCACCGCCGCCATCACGGGTGCCTATGTGGCACTGGTTGWCGCGGTGAACCTGCTGATGAAGCGCGAGAACCTGCGCCGCAACCCGGTGGTGGGTGCGATCGCCGCCGTCTCGGTGGGCATTTATCAGGGCGTCCCCGTGCTCGATCTGGACTAYGCCGAAGACWSCAATTGCGAYACCGACATGAACGTGGTGATGAMCGRCRGCGGCGGCTTYRTCGARGTGCARGGCACGGCCGAGGGCCATGCGTTCCGTCGCGATGAGATGGACGCCCTGCTGGGCCTTGCCGAGAAAGGCATCGCCGAGCTGGTGGCCGCGCAGCGCGCCGCGCTCGAACTGTCGTAACGGTTGCGCTGATGACACGCATCGTCCTGGCCAGCAGCAATCCCGGCAAACTGGCGGAGTTCAACGACCTGCTGGCCGACAGCGGCCTGCACGTCGAGCCGCAGTCGGCGTTCAACGTGCCCGACGMCGAGGAAACCGGCCTCACCTTCGTCGAGAACGCGCTGCTCAAGGCGCGTCATGCCTCGCGCATCAGCGGGCTGCCGGCGCTGGCCGACGATTCGGGCCTGTGCGTGCGGCATCTGCGCGGCGCGCCCGGACTCTACTCGGCGCGTTACAGCGGCCAACACGGCGACAACGCCGCCAACAACGCGCGCCTGCTGCGTGAACTGGAGGGCGTGCCGACCGAGCAGCGTGGCGCGTTCTTCATCTGCGTGCTGGTGCTGCTGCAACACGCCGACGATCCGGCGCCGCTGATCGCCGAAGGCCGCTGGCATGGCCATGTGCTCACCGAACAGCGCGGCACGCACGGCTTCGGCTACGACCCGTTGTTCCTGCCGGAAGACGAAACCGTCAGCGCCGCTGAGCTTCCGCCCGGCCTGAAGAATCGCATCAGCCATCGCGGCCGTGCGTTGGCGCTGCTGCGCAGCCAGCTCGGCGAGACGCATGGTTAAGCCATGTCGCTGATCGCGCCACCGCTGTCGCTGTACGTCCACATGCCGTGGTGCGTGAAGAAGTGCCCGTATTGCGACTTCAACTCCCACGGCGTACGCGGCGACACGCCGCCGTATGAAAGCTATGTGGACGCATTGCTCGCCGACCTCGATGCCGACCTGATTGATTTTGGTGGCGCGGTGCACGGGCGCACGGTGCAGACCATCTTTTTCGGTGGCGGCACGCCCAGCCTGTTCGCACCGGATCTGATCGACCGTTTTCTCGACGGCGTGCGCGCCCGCCTGCAGCTGGCCACTGACGCCGAGATCACGCTGGAAACCAACCCCRGCACGGTCGAGCATGGACGTTTCGACGGCTATCTGGCCGCTGGGGTGAATCGCCTGTCGTTCGGCATCCAGAGCTTTGACGATGCCAAGCTGCGCCGGCTCGGTCGCATCCACTCKGCCAGCGAGGCCGAAGCGGCGGTAAAGTCCGCCCAGGACGCGGGCTACATCAACCTCAATCTCGACCTGATGTACGCGCTGCCCGAGCAAACCCAGGAGGGCGCGCTGGCCGACGTGGCGCGCGCCGTCGCGCTGCAGCCCACGCATATTTCGCACTACCAGCTCACCCTTGAGCCGAATACGGCCTTCGCCGCCAACCCGCCGCCGCTGCCTGACGACGATCACGCCTGGGCCATGCAAGAGGCCTGCGAACAACAGCTCGCCGCCGCCGGCTATAGGCAATACGAGATATCCGCCTACGCCCAGAGCGACCGCCGCTGCGCGCACAATCTCAACTATTGGCGCTTCGGCGATTACCTCGGTATCGGCGCCGGCGCCCACGGCAAGCTCACCGACGTGGCCAGCGGGCAGATCATCCGCCGCTGGAAGACGCGCCTTCCCAAAGCGTATCTGGCGACGCCCGCCGGCGCCGGACGCATCGGCGGCAGCGCGTCGGTAGCCCCGGACGAACTGCCCTTCGAATACATGCTCAACGCCTTGCGCCTGATCGATGGCGTGCCCATGGCCGACTTTGTCGAACGCACCGGCCTGCCGCTCGAGCGCATCGCAGGCGCCCTCGCCCATGCCCGCCAACGGGGCTGGCTGGCGGACGACCCAGGTCGTTTGCATACCACGGCGCTCGGCCAGCGCTTCCTCAATGACGTCATTTCCGGATTCCTTGACTGAATCCACCGTCCGGCCGATGGCGTGCACCCGATACCCGCTTTAGACTCTGTGCCATCCGGGGGGAATCAACCAAGGTCTGTCATGGAAGTCGAACAGCAGGGTCGACGGCCGCCGCATGCATCTGATCGGGACTCGCGTCCTGACAATGTCGCGTGGTCGCCGCGTGCCCGTCGCCTGATCGAAGAAACGCACTCCCTCTGCACCAGCTGGCTGGAAGCACCGCTGCGCCAGTGCTTCCTTGAGGCCGAACAGCGCCTGTACGCGCAGGCCGAGCGTTCGCGCAATCCCGCCGAACAGCAACAGTGCCTGTATTCCCGCCAGCTGATCCAACAGCAGCGCGGACCCGTGGAGCGCCGCTTCATGGAGGGCGTACGCCAGCATTTCGGCAGCGTCGGCACGGTGCACGAACCCGAAGTGGTGCACCCCGACGCGCCACGCCGACCGCTGGAGCTGCTTGACCCCACCGAACACGAACAAACCGTGGCGCTCGACAAGCTGATTGCGCGCGGCGAAGCGCGCCATGGCACGGCGCTGTTTGAACTGGGCTATCGGTTCGCCGTGCTGGCCAGCCTGCCGCCGCTGGAAGGCGAAAGCCTGCCGCTGGGCCCACAGGCGCTGGCCCATGCGTTCCGCGATGGCATGACCGCGCTGGAGTTGCCGGTCGAACATCGCCTGCTGCTGTTGCAGTGTTTCGACATGGCCGTGGTGCAAGGACTGTCGACGCTGTACGACACGGTCAACGAACATCTGCGCGCCGACGGCATCCTGCCGCAGCTGCGCGCCTTCCCGACGACGCGTGCGCCGATCGAGCGCCAGCCGCGTCCGGGCGCAAACGACAATCCGCCCGTGCCGCTGGCACGCCAGGCAGCCGCAGCGACGCCTCCCGCGAGTGCGACCGCACCGCGCAGCGACAGCATCGCCGTGCTCGACAATCTGCGCGAAATGCTCGCACAGCATCGCGCGGGCCAGGGCGCACTCAGCTATCAGGATGGCGGACGTGCGGCGACGCCGGGCGAACTCCAGCTCGCGCTGGACGCGCTGCAATTGCATGTGAGCGACGTGGCCGAGCAGGCACGCCGCGAACTGCTCAGCGCCCAGGCGCTGCGCGAGGAGTTGATCACCCAGCTCAACACCGGCCGACCGGCGGGCTCGGCGCAGATGCATCTGACCGAAGAGCAGGGCGACACGGTGGAACTGGTCGCCATGTTGTTCGAGCAGCTGGATCGGCAGGTGCCCAACAAGAGCAACGCGCACTCGCTGCTCGRCGATCTCCAGCTGCCTCTGCTGCGCATGGCGGTGGCCGACCAGGGCTTCTTCAACCAGCGCGAACATCCCGCGCGCAAGCTGCTGGGCCTCGTCGCCGAAGCGGCGAATGACTGGCTGGACGGCCCCGAAGGCGACGTCGATCGCTCGCTCGAAGCGAAGATCAACCAACTGGTCGACCGCGCACGCCGCGAACCACCCAGCACCGGGCTCTACACCAGCCTGCTGGCCGATATCGAACATCATCTGGGCCTGCTCAACCGCAAGGCACAGATCGCCGAACGTCGCCAGGTGGAGGCGATGCAGGGTCGCGAGCGGCTCGAGCAGGCGCGCCATCGCGCCGCCGAGTTGATGACCGAGCGCTTCGACAAGTGCAATCCACGCGGCTTGTTGCGCACCTTGCTGGAGCGCGCCTGGTCCGACGTGCTCGCGCTCACGCTGTTGCGCCACGGCGAAGACAGCGAAGCGTTTACGTTGCGCCTGCGCATCACCGATCAGTTGCTGGGTCAGCAGCCCGTGCTCGATCGCAACCTGCTGCAGGCCGAGGTGGAGTCGGGCCTGCAACAGATCGGCATGCACGCCGAGGAATCCGTGCAGGT
The DNA here is from genome assembly GCF_056399745.1 of Dyella sp. 01N36. Taxonomy (NCBI): domain Bacteria; kingdom Pseudomonadati; phylum Pseudomonadota; class Gammaproteobacteria; order Lysobacterales; family Rhodanobacteraceae; genus Dyella; species Dyella sp. 01N36. The sequence continues at coordinate 1,128 of NZ_JBFTRY010000138.1, read as the reverse complement.
CGCCCAGCGCCTGCTGGGCATTCCGGCCAATAGCCCGACCACCAGCGAAGCGGCGACGACCACCGAGCTGGCCCTCAAGCTGAAACAGCATCAGCGACTGGGCGAGCACGCCGCACCGGAAACGCCGGCGCCCGTTCCGGCCGCACCGCCGACACCGGCTCCGCCGGCCGAGTCGCCGGAGCGCCGCATCCGCCAGCGCCTGCGTCAGTTGCCCTTCGGCAGCTGGTTTGAATTCATCGATCCGTCCAACGGACGCATCACCGAACGCAAGCTGGCCTGGTATTCGCCGGTATCGGGCAACAGCCTGTTCGTCACCCGTCGCGGCCTGCGCGGCCAGGAAATGACGCTGGAACAGCTCGCCCACGAAATGGCCTGTGGCCGCGTGCGCGAAATGCCGCCGGTGCGCGAGAACCTGCTCGATCGCGCCTGGCATGCACTCACCAGCCACCTGCGCCAGATCACCAGCGGTCCGCCAGCCGCATCGCGTAGCGGAGCATCGACGTGAGCGAGAACATTGCCTCTATCGACCAGCGCCGCGCGCTGCGCAAACGCGCCAATTTCACTGCCGTCGTCACTGACGTGATCACCGGCCAGCCGATCGGCCATCTGGGCAATCTCTCCGCCAACGGCATGCTGCTGATCAGCACGCACCCGCCGCGCAGCGAGGCCATCTATCAGGTCAGCCTGTCATTGCCTGGCCTGGGTAGTGCGCCACAGAGCATCGAGGTGGGCATCCAGGAACAGTGGCACGAAGCCGCGGCCAGCCCCGGACAGGTGTGGTCGGGGTATCGCATCGTGGCGATCGATGATGCGGATGCGGCGATGTTGGATGCGTGGTTGGAGCAGCCGGAGAGGGGTTAGGGGGTTGCTCGTCGTCGCGGCGTAGGTGGCGTTTTGTTCGCTATGCCGACGCAGGCCGGGGGCGCTTTTCAACAGCCGAATGGCTGGTCATCCAGAGCTTCGGTGTTTCCTTGTCACCTTGAGGCCAGCGTGCCGCCTACGCGGCGGGCGTTTCGATCGGCTGCCGCCGACCGAGTCACTTTTCTCTTGCTGGCCCAAGAGAAAAGTAACCCAAAGAGAATGGCCTGATAACGCCCGCAGCATCGTGTTGGGATAAGMCCGAACGCT
>NZ_JBFTRY010000137.1:0-9690 GCF_056399745.1 Dyella sp. 01N36 | reverse complement strand
GGGTGCGCTCCCACAGACAAGCCCTGGTCACCGAGCATCGGCGCAGCGATTCGACGGACTCTGTTCACTGCTGCCACCGCGCTCTCCCGCACACCCGGCCATCCACCGCCATGCTAGCCTCCGATTTTCACCTCGCTGGCGGCACCCATGCTCATCGTCCACCATCTCAACAACTCCCGTTCCCAGCGTGTGCTCTGGCTGCTGGAAGAGCTGGATGTGCCGTATGAGCTGCGCAAGTACGAGCGTGATCCCAAGACCATGCTGGCGCCGCCGGCATTGCGCGCCATCCATCCCTTGGGAAAATCGCCGGTGGTCGAAGACGACGGGCAGATCCTGGCGGAGTCGGGCGCCATCATTGAATACCTGGTCGACCGTTACGACACCGGTCGACTGGCTCCGCTGCCCGATATGCCTGAGCGCCTCCGCTTTACGTATTGGCTGCATTACGCCGAAGGCTCGGCCATGCCGCCGCTGCTGCTGAAGCTGGTGGCGTCGCGTATTGCCTCGGCGCCGATGCCGTTCTTCGCCAGGCCCATCGCGAGGCAGATCGCCAACAGGCTGCAGTCGACCTTTGTCGATCCGCAGCTGGCCTTGCATCTGAATTACGTCAACAACGAACTGGCGCAGACCGGCTGGTTCGTCGGCAGTGAATTCAGCGCGGCGGACATACAGATGAGCTTTCCGATGGAGGCAGCCATGGCGCGCAGCGGACTGCGCAGCAAGCTTCCGCACATCGCCGCGTTTGTGAAGCGCGTGCAGCAGCGTCCGGCGTATCGACGTGCGCTGGAGCGTGGCGGTCCCTACACGCTGGGCTGATGGCGTGGTTCAAAGAGTGCGCTCTTGCGGGGGCTGGCCGGGGGTCTGCGTTTGGGTGGGTTGGTGATGGACCCTGTCCAAGCGCACGGCGTTGCCCGCAAGAGCGCATTTTTTGCGCCACGTCATCGCCGCTTTCGATGCGACGAAATCAGGAAGGTTTGCAACCGGTGCCGCAGGTGCATGGTTGCTGCCCGCTCACCCGACCTGCGGCCGCCCGGCTGCAAGCCTTCCTGATCTCACCGACATGCCGGCACGCCGATGCGACCACTGGCCGTATCGAGAACGCCGATGGGACGAATCCGCTTACAGCGTGAGTTCCTGCTAACGCAGTCGCCGGTTGTGTCGCGTTCGCGCAGGGGCGAACAGGCGGCGCTGACTGAGGCATATCAACAGATAAAGCGACGACAGGGCGAGGCCGCGCCATACAGCTGCGTCATCGCCAGGTCGCAAGATCAGTTGAACGATGGAGAGCACGAACAGCAGGCCCGACAGCACCATGCCGGCAGTTCGCCATCCGATAGCGCGGGAGCGGTTTGTGTGGATCGCCATGTCGATATTGTCGTCAGGCGATTCGTAAAGAATCGATATCGCCCAGCCGCGTGCGGCATATAAATCGCGTAAAGATTGCGACGCGCCGTTCGTTGGATCTTTCGAAACAACGAACCATCGCTTTGCTTGCAGCGCTCCGTCTCATGCGAGATGGACGTCCATCGTTCGACGCGCCGAGCACGCGCTAGACAGCCGCGCTTCATGCTCGCGAAAGTCCTTTGTAAGTTACAGACGTACGCAGTTAAAACGCTGTGTGAAGCGACAAGTCGGTGCAAGCAAGCGAAAGGTGGCTGCAGCTCTCGCGGAGTAACAGGGACACAGACTTTCCCTGTTACTTCATCCGAAGGCGCGTCGTGAAACTCCCCATCTTGATGTATCACAATATTGCGTCGGTGCCCGACGGCATCGATGTCTACCGCAGTCTCTATGTATCGGCCGCCAAGTTCTCGCGACAGATGGCCATGCTGCGAGCGCTGGGCTATCGCGGCCTGTCGATGTCCGATGCGATGCCTTACCTGCGCGGTGAGCGCACAGGCAAGGTGGCCGTACTGACCCTCGACGATGGCTACGTCGACAATCTCGAATCCGCGCTGGACACGCTGCGTCGCCATGGTTTCACCGCCACATGCTATGCGGTGAGTGGTTACCTCGGGCAGTACAACGCCTGGGACGGCGAGAAGCTCTGTATCCGCAAGCCGCTGATGTCCGTCGAGCAACTGYGCGCGTGGCATGACGGCGGTATGGAGGTGGGCGCGCACTCGCGCACGCATGTGCGCCTGAGCCAGTGCACGGATCAACAGCAGCGCGACGAGATCCATGGCAGCAAGGCCGAGCTGGAAGATCGCCTCGGCGTCGGCGTGACACAGTTCTGCTACCCGTACGGCGATTACGACGATCGAGCGGTGGATGCCACGCGCGACGCAGGTTATGTCGCCGCGACGACGACGGATCGCGGGCGCGCGAGTGCCAGCGCGACGATCGATCTGTGGCGCCTGCCGCGCATCCAGGTGGCGCGCCATCACGTGTTGCCGCAGGTGGCAGCCAAGGTCCTCACCGGTTATGAGGATCGACGCGCATGAAGCTGCTCTTCGTTGGAACCAATCCCGAGAACACGGGAGCTGCCACGCATTTCGTGGCCTTGGCGCGTGCGCTGTCGCAGGCCGGGCATCAGGTGGAAAGCATCGTGTCCCGCCATGGCCTGATCGGCGCAGGGATGCAATCGGCCGGTATTGCCACCTTTCCCAGCACATTCCGCAATGCGTTCGATGTGCGCGGCTATGCCACCGTGCTTCATCGCATCGCGCAATTCGCGCCCGACTGGCTGGTGGGCAACTTCGGCAAGGAATACTGGCCCTTGATCGTCTGCGGTCGCCTCACCGGTACGCCGGTGGCCTTGTTCCGCCATCGCAATCCGCGCATGAGCAAGTTGTCCGAGTATGGCGTGCCGCGATTGGCGCAGCGCTTCATCGCTGTATCTGAATACGCCAGAGATGCTTACCTCGCGCGAGGCGTGCCGCCGGATCTCGTGCACATCTCATATAACCCGGTCGACACCAACCTCTATCGTCCCGATCCGCAGCGGCAGGCGCAGGTGCGTCGCGAATTTGGCATACCCGAAGACGCCGTGGTGATGGGTTACGCCGGACGCATGCACGGCGGCAAGGGTGTTGCGCAACTCATGCAGGCTGCCAATGCCGCCATGGCCAGAGAACCGCGCCTGCACGTGCTGTGGGTAGGTAATGGTCCGGAAGAACACATGCTGCATGGCATGGCCGAGCAGGGCGGTGCGGCGACGCGGCATCACTTCACCGGTTGGGTGGACGACACGGCGCGCTATTGCCCGGCATTCTCCTTCCTCGCCTTTCCCTCGGTGGAACCGGAGACGTTTGGCCGTGTGGCCATCGAAGCAGAGTCGTGCGGGGTACCGGTGCTAGGCAGTCGCATCGGCGGCATTCCGGAAACCATGGAAGATGGCGTCACCGGGTTGCTGATCGAGCCAGGCGATATCGCCGCTTGGCGGGATGCGATCGTGACCATGTGCGACCCCGAGCTATCTCGCCGCATGGGTGTCGCCGCGCGCGTCCATGTGATGGAGTGTTTCAGCAATGTGGCAGTCGCACGAGATTTCGAATGGCTGCTGCGATTTGGTGGCGCACCGGTGCCCCATCTGCATCACATCGCCACCTGAGCAGGCTCAAGAACTTACGTCCATGTGGTCATGGCAAATGCTCATAAAGAGAGCTTGCTGCGCTGTCATCTCACTGTCATAAACCGTCTACACTCTGAGGTGATAGCGCCGGCGGGTTGGCCGCGCGCGTCCGTTTTTTCCGAGCGCTTACGTGGGGAGAAACACATGCGCAGCAAGCTGGCAGTTGCCCTGGCCTTCGCCGTATGCGCGACCGGCGCGCATGCCGATGGCAATAGCAATAACAATAGCTTCAACGACATCTTCACCAACGGCCACGTCGATGGCGAGTTGCGTCTCTACGACTTCGACCGACTGTACGACACGCCGGCTACACCCGACGCACATGCACTCTCACTGGCGGCATTGATCAACGCACAGACCGGCGCGTTCTGGGGTGGCTTCAGTGTCGGCGGCTCGTTCGTGACCGCGAATATGTTGGGCACCAAGGACGACAACCCCGCCAAGGTCGACACCTCGCTGATGGGCCCCAACAGTTCGCTGGGTGCCTGGAGTCAGGCTTATCTGCAGTTCAAGCGCGACTGGTTTCTGTTCCGTGGCGGTTACCAGTACCTCAATACGCCGTGGATGGGCGGCAATGATTCGCGCGTGATTCCTGCGTCGTACAACGCGGCGCTGGCGCAATTCACGCCGCTGAAAGACTGGAACATCTTCGCCATCCGCACCTTCAGCTGGAAGAGTCGAACCTCGAACGGCATGTACGACGACAACCTGTACTACCCGTCGAAATACAGCGGCGATTCGATGTACGGCAATAACGGCGCGCTGCCGCTGACGGCGCCCGAAGCCAACGGCACCTGGGCCGCTGGCACCAACTACACCGCCGGCGGTTTCAAGGGCGAAGCCTGGTACTACGATTTCCTGCGCTTCGCGCGAATGGGTTACGTCAACGGCAGCTATACGTTCACCACCGGCACGCCGTTCAATCCCTTCATCGCCGTACAGGCGCTCGAAGAGAACAGCAGCAGCGACAACATCCTCGTGCAGACCCATACCAAGCTGGTGGGCGTGGGGGGCGACCGGGTGAAGGCCCAAGCGTGGGGTGCGGACATCGGTACGTCGATCTATGACGGCCGCATCGACTTCTCGTACAACAAGCTCGAAGGCGAATCCGGTGCGGTCGGCAATGGCGCGCTCATCTCGCCGTATACGGTCAACTACGCGACCGATCCCCTGTTCACCACGTCGATGATTCGCGGCCTGGTCGAAATCGGCCCGGGCCACGCATGGAAGGGCCGGGCGCAATACAACTTCTTCGACAAGAAGCTGCAGTTGGTGGCGGCCTACGCGAAGTACGACTCGGTCGAACGCGGCACCAGCCACGACTTGTACTTCGACATCATCTACAACATGGACAGCGTGCTCAAAGGCCTGCAGTTGCGCGACCGCTGGGAGCGCTCGGTGGGCGGCATCGCCAACCTCAATCCGGGCAATGAGTCGTTCACCTATAACCGCGTGATGATCTCGTACAAGTTCTGATCGACCCGCGCTGGCGGCGCGTGGCCGCCAGCGCCATCCCGCGGCTTGCATCGATCGCGCGTTCACGCCGTCGCGACAAAAAAGTGCTTGACTGTCGATTAACCAAGTGGTTAATTGACGACCATGGCCACTACCCAAGACAGCTTGTCGCTCACCTTCAGCGCGTTGGCCGACCCCACGCGACGCGCCATCCTGACCCGCCTGGCCAGGAGCGACGCCACCGTCGGTGAGCTGGGCGAACCCTTCGACATGTCGGCACCGGCCATATCCAAGCACCTGCGCGTGCTGGAAGGCGCCGGCCTGATCGCACGGGAAGTGGACGCCCGCTGGCGTATCTGCCGTCTCCGGGCGGAGCCCATGCATGACGCGCACGATTGGCTGGAGGCCTATCGCCGTCATTGGGAAGACAGCCTGGATCGACTGGTTGAGTTTGTCGAACAGACCCATCGCGCCGATGCAAAGAAGCGTGGCAAAGGCGCCCCACGTGTACCGAGGAAAAAGCCATGAGCACCCAAGCTGCAACGTTCGAGCTGGAAATGACCCGCTTCATCCGCGCGCCGCGGGAGAAAGTGTTCGATGCTTTCACTGACGAATCCGCGCTTGCCGCATGGCACTGCCCACGCGGCCTGCATGTTGGCGAGGTGGCGACCGATGTGCGAGTGGGCGGACGCTACCGCGTCACCATGGTGAAGAAGGACGGCACCGTGCACGGCTCCAGCGGCACCTACCAGGTGATCGAGCGGCCCAAGTTCCTCGCCTACACCTGGGCCTGGGATGGCGAAGGCGACCTCGCTGCGCGCACCACGCTGATCGAGGTGACGCTGACCGAGAAAGACGGCGGCACGCAGCTGCACATGCGCCACACCGGCTTCCCCGATGCGGCCATCCGCGACGACCACAACCAGGGTTGGACGTCTGTCTTCAACCGGCTGGCGGACTATCTCGATCCAGATGGCTCAGCCGGATCTGTGGTGTTGGTGGGCAGTCCGATCAGCCCGTACGTGCGTGCCGTACGCATGGCGATGGCGGAGAAGGGCGTGGCGTACGCGCTCAAGTCGGTGGCCCCGCATTCGGCCGAGGCCGATGCGATCCATCCGTTCGGCCGCATCCCGGCCATGTACGACGGCCCGCTGCAGTTCTATGAAACGCGCGCCATCCTGCGCTACATCGACGAAGCCTTCGATGGACCGGATCTGCTGCCCACCAGTGGCGTCACCTCGCGCGCCAGGGCGGAGCAGTGGTACAGCGTGTTGGACGATTACGGCTACGACGCCATCGTCTCGCGCTTCATCCTGCAATACATGTTTCCATCGGGCCCCGAGCCGGACCGCGCCATCATCGACGCTGCGTTGCCCGATATCGACCGCCTGTTGGCCACGTTGGATGCAGGCTACGGCCAGCGCGATTTCCTGGTCGGCAACACACCGTGCATCGCCGACTATCTCGCCGCGCCGCTGCTCTATTCGCTGGCGCAGACGCCGGAAGGCCCAGGCCTGTTGGCGAAATATCGCAACGTGCAGCGAGCCATGTGGGTGATACAGGCACGGCCCAGCTTCATCGCGGCGGAGGCTGCCGTCGAGGGCGATCGCGCCGCCTCCAACGTCACGCCGTTGCGCAAGGCGAGCGCTGCGTAACGAATGATGAGTAAGCAGGCCGGAGCAACGCTGCCGTTGCTCCGGCCTCGCAGCACTCAATAGAGCGGCGTGCCTGCGTTATAGGCACTCACGAACGACTGCCAGTCCAGCGAAACTTGGGCCGCGTAGTTGAAAGCGAATGTCGACAATTCCGACTGAAGTCCGCTTGTGCTGCTGACCGCAGCGGTAATCTGCTTGTCGATGCTGTACGACACGATGGCGCTGTTGTAGTCCTGGTCGGAGATCGCGTGCGCCGAGGCGAGTGCCTGTCCCAGATACGTGGCTGCCGTGTTGAGCTTGCCCGCGCTKCTGAGCTGGGTGTAGTCAAAATCTTCCTCGAACGGCGACTTCTCGTGGAAGTAAAAGGCCATGCCATTGATGGTGGCGTAGCCGATCAAGACGTCCGCGTTGAGGGTCTGCGCCTTGGCGGTCATCGCGACGCGATTGGCCTCGTTGTTGCTGTAATCGGCGGCAGGCAGCTGGCCGTTGTCGGCCTCTGCCACCACGCTGCCCAGTTCCTGCTTGAGCTCGAGGATCACATCGTCCGAGGTCGACGTCGATGGGCCTTCGATCAGCACGTAGTAGCGCAGCTTGCCCAGGCTGCCCACGCCGGAGCCGAGCTTCTGGCGGATATCCTTCACCTGGTAATAGCTGGCCGCGTAGCGCTTGGACGATGAAATGCTGCTGATATAGCTGTTCATCGCCGCCACGATGGCGTTGTACGTGCTGCTGTTGACCGCGGCAAGGGTGCCGGCGATGGTCTGGAAGGTGCGGGTGCTGCCGCTCACCTGGGTGTACTTGCTCAGCAGGCTGGCGCGCGAGTCGCCCTTGGAATCGCTGATGGTGTCTTGCACGGCGCCGGAGGTATTGCCGTTCTTCAGCTGGAAGCTCAGCTCGTCGCTGCTGCCCTTGAAGTCGTTCATCTCGCTCATGTACGCCGACACCATCGTATTGATCGCGGTGGTGATGTCGCTGTCGGCAATGCCGTTGGCGCGGCCGGCCAGCACCATGCTGGTGGCGAGGCGGCGCAGGTCCCACACGTACTGGCCGAGATAGCCCTCGTCGAAATCGTCGGCAGAGAACACGTTGTTGCCGCTGCTGTCCTGCCACGCACCGAAATTGCCGATGTGCGCATCGCCGCCGATCCAGGTGAAACCCGTCTGTGACGTCGTATACGCCGACGCCGGGAGCGTGGTCATGTCCTGGTAGAAGATGTGGTCAGTGCCGCGATAGAAGTTGAACGCGCTCGCCGCCATGGTCGACATCTTGGTGGCGAGTTCGGCGCTGTCCGTGGCGGCCAGCGGATGATTGGTGTTGTAGATCTGCGATACCACCCAGCTGGTACGCGACGTGGCTGCCTGGGCAGCCGAAGCGAACAGCAGGCCGGCCGTAGCCAGTGCCAACAAGGCCTTCTTCATTGGGTCATCCCCCCGGATGCGTGAACCAGGCGCGGACCACCCGCGCCGGACAAGGTCGCCGCGGATTCAAGCAATGCGGGGTGACAGCGGCATGACGCTGGCAAGGCCGGCAAGACCTTGCGACGTCGTCAAGGATGGGGACGAACGACAGTGCGTCCGCTGAAGCGGGTCAGGCGGTGACTTCGCTCGCCGCCACTGCCAGCCCGGACACCACGCCCAGCGACGGATCGCCGTGCACCAGCGGAACCTCGGGGAAACACGACTGCACGCGTGCCTTGACCTGGGGCGAGCGCGAGGTGCCGCCGGTAAGGAAGACGCTGGCGGGCAGGGTGGCCAGGTCGTCGCGCACGGTGGTGAGTGTGCGCTCCAGCTGGATGAGGAAGGGCTCGATGGCCGTGTCCAGATCGCTGCGCGTGGTGTCCACGGCGAGGCCGTGTTCGATGAAATCCAGCGGCGCACGATGGGTGATGTCGCTGCTCAGCATGATCTTGGTGCGTTCGGCCGTCTGATTGAGCCGCGTGGTGGCGCCCAGTTCCTGCAGGGCACGCAGGCGTGGGCCATAGGGCGCGGCGACCAGGCGATAGTTCTGTTTGCGGAACTCGCGCTGCTTGGGCAGGTTGTGCACGCTGGCCGCTTCCACGAACTGGTGCTGCGGAATGCGCACGATGTCCTTGCCCATCAGCGGCATGAAGCTGTGCAGACTCACGCCCACGTCCAGATCGGTGCCGCCCTTGGGCAGGCCCCAATTGCGCGCGATGAACGGCGATGCGTCGCCACCCAGCTCCGCATGCGTCACGTCGGTGGTGCCGCCGCCGATGTCCACGATCAGCGCGTGCTGCCGGTCGCTGAGGCTCTTGTGGTAATGCATGGCCGCTGCGGCGGGCTCTTCCAGGAAACTCACCTCGTCAAAACCCGCCGCCGCCGCCGCTTCGCGCAGAATCTCCATGGCCTGTTCGGAACCTGCCGCGCCCATCGAGCTGCGGAATTCCACCGGGCGTCCAATCACCGCGCCGCGCACGGCTTCACCGAACTGGCGGCTGGCGGTGAGACGAATGTGCTCGAGAATATGCGTGGCAATGTGCACGATCACCTTGCGCACCTGCGGGTCCAGTCGATAGCCGAACATCGACTTGGGCGATTCGATGAGGTTGCCGCCGCCGCTTTCCAGATAGCCTTCCACCGCGTCTTCGCCGAACAGCGCATGCTGGAAGCTGGCGACCGAGGCGGTGGCCGCGCGCGCCTGTTCTTCCATCCATTGGCGGCGGACCACGCGCAAGGCATCGCGGCGCAGGTCGGCGTCCGAGCGGGCCGCCTCGTTGCCTGCCGCAGCGAGTCGGCGCAGATCGAGTCGGGCCGAGCGCATATGGGCTTCCATCTGCGCTTCCAGCTCGGGCGTGAGCTCGAAGTCGTTCGGGTCAGGCACCAGTTCGGGGAAATACACGGCCGTGCGGAACTGCTCGGCGGCGCCGAAGCGCACGAGCGTGAGTTCGCCGCCGATGATGGCGGCGGCCGCCGAATAGCTGGTGCCGAAGTCGATGCCGATGTGCATAGAGAAGCCGCGCGCTTAGGGGCAATCAACCATTATCTC
>NZ_JBFTRY010000136.1:0-9770 GCF_056399745.1 Dyella sp. 01N36 | reverse complement strand
AACCAGATGTGCGCGGTCGGCGCGGCCAGTTCAATGTGGCCCATGCGCTCACGGCGCACCTTGGCCAGCGTCACTTCAACGCCGCACTTCTCGCAGATCACGCCRCGGTGCTTCAKGCGCTTGTACTTGCCGCACAGGCACTCGTAGTCCTTCACGGGACCGAAGATGGCGGCGCAGAACAGGCCGTCACGCTCGGGCTTGAAGGTGCGGTAGTTGATCGTTTCCGGCTTCTTCACCTCGCCGTACGACCACGAGCGGATCAGCTCCGGCGAAGCCAGAGCGATCTTGATCGCATCGAAGTCAGGCGCGGTGCGCTGCTGGTTGAACAGATTGAGCAAGTCTTTCATGGATGTCTCCGAAGATCGGGAATAGGTAATGGAGAATCAGGAATCGGGAGAACGAGGAACGAAAGGTCGTTCCTCGTCCCCGCCTCAACTCACTTCACTTCTTCCAGATCAATATCGATACCGAGCGAGCGGATTTCCTTCACCAACACGTTGAAGGATTCCGGCATGCCCGCTGCCATCTCGTGGTTGCCGTCGACAATGTTCTTGTACATCTGGTTACGGCCCTGCACGTCATCGGACTTSACCGTCAGCATTTCCTGCAGGGTGTAGGCCGCGCCGTAGGCTTCCAGTGCCCAGACTTCCATTTCGCCGAAGCGCTGGCCGCCGAACTGCGCCTTACCACCCAGCGGTTGCTGCGTGACGAGCGAGTACGGACCAGTCGAACGCGCGTGCATCTTGTCGTCGACCAGGTGGTTCAGCTTCAGGTAGTGCATGTAGCCCACGGTGACCGGGCGATCGAACGCTTCGCCGGTACGACCGTCGTACAAGGTGGTCTGACCCGATTCCGGCAGATCGGCGAGGCGGAGCATCGCCTTGATCTCGGTTTCCTCGGCACCGTCGAACACCGGCGTAGCCATCGGCACGCCTTCCTGCAGGTTGTTGGCCAGCGCGAAGATTTCTTCGTCGGTCAACGACTTCAGGTCGACATGCTGCACGGCGCCAGCGACGTGGTGGTTGTACACCTGGTCGAGGAACTCGCGGATCTGCGCCACCTTGGCCTGCGCTTCGAGCATCTTCTGGATCTTCTTGCCCAGGCCCTTGGCGGCCCAGCCCAGATGTACTTCCAGAATCTGGCCGATGTTCATACGCGAGGGCACGCCCAGCGGGTTGAGCACGATGTCGACCGAGGTACCGTCTTCGGAGAACGGCATGTCCTCCACCGGCACCACGTTGGACACCACACCCTTGTTGCCGTGGCGACCAGCCATCTTGTCGCCCGGCTGGATGCGACGCTTCACGGCCAGGAACACCTTGACCATCTTGAGCACGCCCGGTGCGAGGTCGTCGCCCTGGGTGATCTTGCTCTGCTTTTCCTTGAAGCGCTTGTCGAACTCTTCCTTGTGACGCTTGATCTGATCGGCCGCGCGCTCGAGGAACTCGGTGACGTCCTCTTCCTTCACGTTGATCTTGAACCAGTCGTCCTTCTTCAGGCCGTCCAGGAACGCGTCGGTGATTTCAGCGCCGCGCTTGAGACCGGCCGGACCGCTCATCGCGGTCTTGCCGACAAGCTGGGTGCGCATACGGTTGTAGATCGCGCCTTCGAGGATGCGGAACTGGTCATCAAGGTCCTTGCGGATACGCTTGATTTCCATTTCCTCGATCTGCTTGGCGCGCTTGTCCTTCTCGATGCCGTCGCGGGTGAAGACCTGCACGTCGATGACGGTGCCGTCCATGCCCGGCGGCACGCGCAGCGAGCTGTCCTTCACGTCSGAMGCCTTCTCGCCGAAGATCGCGCGCAGCAGCTTYTCTTCCGGGGTCAGCTGGSTYTCGCCCTTGGGCGTGACCTTGCCGACCATGATGTCGCCGGCCTTCACTTCCGCACCGATGTACACGATGCCCGATTCGTCGAGGCGAGCCAGCGCCTGCTCACCCACGTTCGGGATGTCGGCGGTGATTTCCTCGGCGCCCAGCTTGGTGTCACGSGCGAYGMMSGACAGYTCCTCGATGTGGATCGAGGTGTAGCGGTCTTCSKSMACSACGCGYTCGGAGAKCAGGATCGARTCTTCGAAGTTGTAGCCGTTCCACGGCATGAAGGCGATCAGCATGTTCTGGCCGAGCGCGAGCTCGCCCAGGTCGGTCGACGAACCGTCGGCCAGCGTGTCGCCCACTGCCACGATGTCACCCACGTTCACCAGCGGACGCTGGTTGAGGTTGGTGTTCTGGTTGGAGCGGGTGTACTTGGTCAGCGTGTAGATATCGACGCCGGCGTCGTTGTCGCCCACTTCCTTCTCGTTCACGCGCACCACGATACGGGCCGCATCGACCTGGTCGATCACGCCGCCGCGCTTGGCGGTGACGATGACGCCCGAGTCACGCGCCACGGCGCGCTCGATGCCGGTACCCACCAGCGGGGTCTGCGAACGCAGGGTCGGCACGGCCTGACGCTGCATGTTCGCGCCCATCAGTGCGCGGTTAGCATCGTCGTGCTCGAGGAACGGCACGAGTGCGGCAGCGACCGACACGGTCTGCATGGGCGAAACGTCCATGTAGTCGACTTCAGCGGACGGACGCAGTTCGGACTCGCCACGGAAACGGCAGGACACGAAGTCTTCGACGAACGCGCCATCCTTCAACGGCGAGTTGGCCTGCGCGATCACGTGATCGCCTTCTTCGATGGCCGACAGGTAATCCACCTGGTCGGTGACCTTGCCGCCCACGACCTTGCGGTACGGCGTCTCGAGGAAGCCATACTGGTTGGTGCGCGCGTACACGGCGAGCGAGTTGATCAGGCCGATGTTCGGGCCTTCCGGCGTTTCGATGGTGCAGACGCGGCCGTAATGGGTCGGATGCACGTCGCGCACTTCGAAGCCGGCGCGCTCGCGCGTCAGGCCGCCTGGGCCCAGGGCCGAGACGCGACGCTTGTGCGTCACTTCCGACAGCGGGTTGTTCTGGTCCATGAACTGGCTGAGCTGCGACGAACCGAAGAACTCCTTCACCGCGGCCGCGACCGGCTTGGCGTTGATCAGTTCCTGCGGGGTCAGACCCTCGGACTCGGCCAGCGACAGACGCTCGCGCACGGCGCGCTCGACGCGCACCAGGCCGATGCGGAAGGTGTTCTCGGCCATTTCGCCGACCGAACGCACGCGACGGTTGCCCAGGTGATCGATATCGTCGACGGTGCCATGACCGTTCTTGATGTCGATCAGCACCTTGAGCACGTCGAGGATGTCGGAGCGATCGCCCTGTGCCGCAACGAGCTTCTGGGCTTCCTCTTCCTTGCGGTCGGTGAAGTAACGCTTGTCGTACAACACGCCCGGACCGACGATTTCCTGGCGGCCAACACGACGGTTGAACTTCATGCGACCCACGCCCGAGAGGTCGTAGCGGTCGAAGGTGAAGAACAGGTTGTAGAACAGGTTCTGCGCGGCATCCTTGGTCGGCGGCTCGCCCGGACGCATCATGCGATAGATTTCCACCAGCGCCTCAAGCGGCGTCTTGGTGTTGTCGATGCGCAACGTGTGCGAGATGTAGGCACCGCGATCGAGGTCGTTGACGTAGAGCGTCGGCACGACTTCGATACCGGCCTTGCGGAAACTCTCCACCTGCTCGGCGGTGATTTCGTCGTTGGCCTGGGCCAGCAGTTCGCCGGTCTTGGGGTCGACCATGTCGATGGCCAGAATGCGGCYGACCGGGTAGTCGTCCGGCACTTCCAGCGCGGTGATGTTTTCCGCAGCCAGCTGGCGCACGTGACGCGCCGTGATGCGCTTGCCGGCCTCGACCAGCACCTTGTCGCCAATGGCCAGGTCGAAGGTCAGCGTTTCACCGCGCAGACGCTCGGCGACGAGCTCCAGCGTGGTACCGCCCTTCTTGCCCAGATGGAACACGTTGTGCTCGAAGAAGATGCCGAGCATCTCTTCGTTGGTGTAACCCAGCGCGCGCAGCAGCACCGTCACCRGCAACTTGCGGCGACGGTCGATACGGGTGAACAGCGCATCCTTCGGGTCGAACTCGAAGTCGAGCCACGAGCCACGGTAAGGAATCACGCGGGCCGAGAACAGCAGCTTGCCCGAGCTGTGCGTCTTGCCGCGGTCGTGATCGAAGAACACGCCCGGCGAACGATGCAGCTGCGAAACGATGACGCGCTCGGTGCCGTTGATGATGAAGGTGCCGGTGTCGGTCATGAGCGGAATTTCGCCCATGTAGACTTCCTGTTCCTTCACGTACTTGACGGCCTTCTTGGATGCCGGGCTGTCCTTGTCATAGATGACCAGGCGCACGGTGACGCGCAGCGGCGCGCCGAAGGTCATGCCGCGGTTGCGGCACTCGCGTTCGTCAAAGGCGGGTTCGCCCAGGCGATAGTCGACATACTCAAGCGCGGCGTTACCCGAATAGCTAACAATCGGGAATACTGACTTCAGCGCGGCGTGGAGACCCTTTTCGTCGCGCTGCTTGGGAGCGACGTGCTCCTGCAGGAATTCGCGATAGGAATCGGTCTGGATGGTCAGCAGGTTCGGCACGCCCAATACAGGGGGACGCTTGCCGAAATCCTTGCGGATGCGCTTCTTCTCGGTAAACGAGTAGGTCATGGTGGGTACCGCCTCGGTTGTGTATTCGATGAATCGGGAGTCGGGAATAGAGAATCGGGAATAGAGAATCGAAAGCTACCCACCTTCAAGGGCTGCTCCCTAATTCCCTATTCCCCATTCCCTGCTTACAACGGGCAAAGCCCGGGGGCTTACGCCCCCAGGCTTGCTTGACGCTAGGTCAAACTGACGGCGCGCAAGAGCGCCAATTACTTCAGTTCGACCGTGGCGCCGGCAGCTTCGAGGTCCTTCTTGAACTTCGCAGCGTCTTCCTTCGAAGCGGCTTCCTTCACGACGCCACCGGCTTCGGTCAGGTCCTTCGCTTCCTTCAGGCCCAGGCCCGTGATGGCGCGGACGGCCTTGATCACGTCGACCTTCTTGTCGCCGGCGCTCTTGAGGATCACGTCGAACTCGGTCTGTTCTTCAACAGCCGGGCCAGCGGCGGCCGGGCCGGCGGCCATCATGACCGGGGCGGCGGCGGTGACGCCAAACTTCTCTTCGATGGCCTTCACCAGGTCCATCACTTCCATCAGCGACTTGGCGGCGACGGCTTCAACGATCTGTTCGTTGGTCAGGGACATTTTCATTTACCTCTGGAAATTGATTCGAATGGAACAGTCAACGAACTTAGGCGGGCTCGGCTTCGGCCGGGGCTTCGGCGGCGACGTCGCCACCACCCTGCTGATCGGCCACAGCCTTGACGACGCGGGCGAACATGGTGGCCGGCTCGGCCAACACACGTGCCAACATGGCCAGGGCCTGCTCGCGGGTCGGCAGCGAGGCCAGCACTTCGACGTGGGAGGCGGGATGCAGCTTGCCTTCCACCGACACGAGGCGTGCCTTCAGCTTGTCGTTGCCCTTGGCGAATTCCTTGATCAGGCGACCGGCTGCGCCGGGCTCCTCAGTCGAGAATGCGTACAGCAGCGGACCGGTCAGGGCGTCTTTGACGACCTCGAACTCGGTACCGACGACGGCGCGCGAAGCAAGCGTGTTCTTGACAACTTTCAAGAAAACGCCGGATTCACGAGCCTTCTTGCGCATCGCGGTCATCTGTTCGACCGTGGTGCCTGCATACTCGGCAGCGACCAAGGAGTGAGCCTTCGCGGCAACTTCTGCCAGTTCGGCGACTACTTCTTGCTTCTGAGAGAGATTCAGAGCCATTTTTCACTCCTCTTATGAATTCCGCTTACGGCTCCTGCCGCTTGCGGTCCTGAGCGACGCCGTCCGTGACGTCGGGGATCGCGAGATCCCGGGTGGTGGCCATTCCAGAAAACATTCCAGAAGGGGCATCACCATCTACGCAGGCCAGATCCGCTGGGAATCCGATTAAGCGAACCCGCTTGCAACGACGGCGGTTCCTTGCCAACACGAGCTCCCTGCTCGTCGTCGTCGCGCGCTGATCGCGCCTGCGGTCTTTGACGGCGGCCACGGCGTGAGCCATGGCTACCTTCAAAAACTTGCCCATGCCGGCGTTGAGACCGGCATGGGACTTGAACTCTTACTTGGTCGACACCGTCAGGGTCGACACTTCGACCGGCACGCCAACGCCCATGGTGGACGACAGCGCGATCTTCTGCAGGTACTGACCCTTGGCGGTCGACGGCTTGGCCTTCAGCAGGTCGTTGACCAAGGCGTTCAGGTTGTCCGCCAGCTGGGCAGCGTCGAAGCTGGCCTTGCCGATGGTGGCGTGGATGATGCCCGCCTTGTCGTTACGGAACTTCACCTGGCCGGCCTTGGCGTTCTTCACGGCCGTGGCGACGTCGGCGGTGACCGAGCCGTCCTTCGGGTTCGGCATCAGGCCACGGGGACCGAGCAGCTGACCGAGCTTACCGACCACGCGCATGGCGTCCGGCGTAGCAATCACGCGACCGAAGTCGAGATCGCCAGCCTGCATGCGCTCGGCCAGGTCGTCCATACCGACGGCGTCGGCACCGGCGGCCTTGGCGGCCTCGGCCTTCTCACCAGCCGGCACGAACACGGCGACCTTGATGGTCTTGCCGGTGCCGTGCGGCAGCAGCGAGGAGCCGCGCACGCCCTGGTCGGACTTCTTGGCGTCGATGCCGAGGCGGACGGCAACGTCCACGGACTCGGCGAACTTCGCCTTGGCGTTGTCCTTGACGATCTTGAGGGCTTCATCCAGGCCGTAAACCTTGCCCGGCTGCACTGCGGCCTGAGCGGCCTTCAAACGCTTCGTGAGCTTTGCCATGTCTTAACCCTCCACTACCAGGCCCATGCTGCGAGCGCTACCAGCGATGGTGCGCACTGCGGCGTCCAGATCAGCAGCCGTGAGATCCGGCTCCTTCTGCTTCGCAACGTCTTCGAGCTGCTTGCGGGTGATCTTGCCGACCTTGTCGGTATTGGGCTTGGGCGAACCCTTGGCGACGCCCGTGACCTTCTTGATCAGGATCGTGGCCGGCGGGGTCTTGGTGATGAAGGTGAAGCTACGGTCGGAATACGCCGTGATGATGACCGGGATGGGCATACCCGGTTCCATCTTCTGCGTGGCGGCATTGAACGCCTTGCAGAATTCCATGATGTTCAGGCCGCGCTGACCGAGGGCGGGGCCCACCGGCGGCGACGGGTTGGCCTGACCGGCCTTGACCTGCAGCTTGATATAGCCAGTTACTTTCTTTGCCATTGGATTTTCCTCGCGAGTTCAAGCGCCTTGCGGCTCCTCGCAGTGCTGTCGTTCCCTGAAAGAGGAAGGCCCGCCGTCCCGCGAACCCCAGAAACACGGACACGCCGGGGCTAAAATCCCAGCGTGAACCGCATAATATATAGATTGATCAGTTTTTAAGCAAGCCCCGTGCCGCTGAGGGCATCGGCGGGTTTAGCTGGCAAGTCGGGCATCCAATCCCCTCGCAAGCCGGCGAGGCGTAGAGCAGAGCCCGTGCCTCTTGTCGAAAAGGCCTAGGCCTTTTCGACCTGGCCAAATTCCAGCTCGACCGGGGTCGAGCGGCCGAAAATGAGCACCGCGACGCGCAGGCGGCTCTTTTCGTAATTGACTTCCTCGACCACGCCGTTGAAGTCGTTGAACGGACCCTCGGTGACGCGAACCATCTCACCCGGCTCGAACAGCACCTTGGGCTTGGGCTTCTCGACGCCCTCGCGGACGCGGCTGAGAATCGCATCGGCCTCGGAGTCGCGAATCGGCAGCGGGCGATCGGCGGTACCGCCGATGAAACCCATCACCTTGGGCGTTTCCTTGACCAAGTGCCAGCATTCGTCGTCGATGCGCGGCGCCTTGCCCTCGGTGTCCGTCTCGATCTGCACGAGAACGTAACCCGGGAAGAACTTGCGCTCGCTGCGACGCTTCTGGCCGCTGCGCATCTCGATGACCTCTTCGGTCGGCACCAGCACTTCGCCGAACCTTTCTTCCATGCCAGCGCGACGGATCCGCTCATCGAGCGAACGCTTCACCTGGTTCTCGAAGCCCGAATAGGCGTGCACCACATACCAACGCTTGCTCATGCCATCACCTCACGTACCGAGCTTGAGCAGCCAGTCGAGCACGACCGACTTCAGGATCAGGTCAATCAGGCCCAACAGCAGCGAGAGAACGACCACAACCACCATGATGATGCCGGTGGTCTTGAGCGTCTCGTCGCGGGTGGGCCAGACCACCTTGCGCATTTCAAATTGCGATTCGCCAAGGAAGGCGCGCACACGTCGGCCGGGGGCGGTAAACGCACCGATGGCCAACGACAGGACCAGCGCGACGACCACGCCCAGCAGTCGCACCGACTGCGGGATGGAACCGTCACTGCCGAACCACGAATACGCAAAAATGCCGGCAGCCAGCACGATAACGGCTAGCACCAGCTTGGCGATATCGGCGCCAGAGGCGCCCTTGGTCGATTCTGCCTTCGTATTCATGCGACGTGATCGGATGATAGAGACATCGACCGGATTACGGTCTGCATGCCATCCACCACCCGTCGTGGATCCTCGGGAAGATGGCACGCCAGGAGGGACTCGAACCCCCAACCTGCGGTTTTGGAGACCGCTGCTCTGCYAATTGAGCTACTGGCGTATCTAGAAAATGGGTGAAGTCGCTCGCCTTGCTGCCACAAGGTGGCGCCTTTTGGGCGCCTTTCCAGGGGTGGAGCGATCAAACCGCCCCAACCCGGATCCCTGCGGCCCGCAATGCGGGCGACTTCCCAGTGTACAGCTTACTTGATGACCTTGGCCACCACGCCGGCGCCGACGGTGCGGCCRCCTTCGCGRATGGCGAAACGCAGGCCTTCGTCCATCGCGATCGGGTGGATCAGGCTGACCACCATCTTCACGTTGTCRCCCGGCATCACCATTTCCACGCCTTCCGGCAGCTGGCAAGCGCCAGTCACGTCGGTCGTGCGGAAGTAGAACTGCGGACGGTAACCCTTGAAGAACGGGGTATGACGGCCACCYTCGTCCTTCGACAGCACATAGACTTCGGCYTCGAAATCGGTGTGCGGGGTGATCGTGCCCGGCTTGGCCAGCACCTGGCCACGCTCGACGTCGTCACGCTTCAGGCCGCGCAGCAGCAGACCGGCGTTGTCGCCTGCCTGGCCCTGGTCCAGCAGCTTGCGGAACATTTCCACGCCCGTGACGGTGGTCTTCTGGGTCGGRCGGATGCCCACCACTTCGACTTCGTCACCGACCTTGATGATGCCGCGCTCGATACGACCGGTCACCACGGTGCCGCGGCCGGAGATCGAGAACACGTCTTCCACCGGCATCAGGAACGGCTTGTCGATCGCACGCACCGGCTCCGGGATGTAGSWGTCCAGCGCGTCGACGAGGGCGATGATCGCCGGCACGCCGATTTCCGACTGGTCGCCTTCCAGCGCCTTCARKGCCGAACCCTTGATGATCGGGGTGTCGTCGCCSGGGAAKTCGTACTTGGASARSAGYTCRCGCACTTCCATTTCGACCAGCTCGAGCAGCTCGGCGTCGTCSACCATGTCGSMCTTGTTCAGGAACACGAYGATGTAMGGCACGCCMACCTGGCGSGMCAGCAGGATGTGTTCGCGGGTCTGCGGCATCGGGCCGTCAGCGGCCGAGCACACCAGGATCGCGCCGTCCATCTGCGCKGCRCCCGTGATCATGTTCTTCACRTAGTCAGCRTGGCCCGGGCAGTCMACGTGKGCGTAGTGACGGTTCGGCGATTCGTATTCGACGTGCGCGGTCGAAATCG
>NZ_JBFTRY010000135.1:0-9953 GCF_056399745.1 Dyella sp. 01N36 | reverse complement strand
TCGACAAGCTGATCAGCAACCTGGAAACCCAGGGTGACCAGGCGCTCAAGGAAATGGAGCAGGCCGACAAGGCGCAGCAGCCGGGCTCCAAGTCTTGAGCGTGGCTGGCGCACCCGTGCGCATCGATGAAGGCTCACCGGGGAGCGTACGCGTGTCCGGTGAGCTGACTTTCAGTACGGCGGCGGCGGCGCTCAGGGCGATTGATACGGCGGTGGCGCGCGACGGCCGCTCGGAGCTGGATCTGTCCGGCGTCACACGCAGCGACAGCGCCGGCCTGGCCTGCGTGCTGGCGGTGCTGGCGCAGTCGGCCGAGCGCGGGCGCAAGCTCAAGGTGAGCCATATGCCCGAGGGCATGCACCTGCTGGCCAGCGTGTGTGAGGTCGAAGGTCTCATGGCCTGAGCGTCACTCGACGCTGGGCCGGGGACAAAAAAAGGGGCCTCGCGGCCCCTTCTCTTTGGCTGGAGAAGGACGCTTCAGTCCTTCTTCGCTGCCGGCTGCTGACTCTGTGAGGCCTGCGGCTGCTTCTTTTCCCACTTCTGCTGCTCGTCGAGCAGCTCGTCCGGGTCGAAACTCTTGTCGTGCAGGCCCTGCAGCTGCTCGATCACCTCTTCAGGCGGGTTGCCGTAGTAGATCTTGTAGATGCGCTGCTGGCGATAGGCGTCGCGGATAAAGGCATACGGATCGTAGGCGGAGTTGAGGAAACTCTCCGCATCGATGGCGCTGGAGCGGATGGTCACCAGGTACATCAGCTCGGGCAGGTACTGCTGGCCGAACTCGTAGTGGTTGTTGCGCGAGAAATAGCTGATGGGGTCGAAGAAGTAGCCGTCGACCGGCACCTGCCAGAAGTCGCGCGCCGTGGTCGGCCCGAAGAAGGGCAGCATCAGATACGGGCCATCGGGCACGCCCCAGCGGGCGAGCGTCACGCCAAAGTCGGTATCGTCCAGCGGAATGCCAAGCTGGCTGGCCGGATCGAAGAAGCCGCCGATGCCCAGGGTCAGGTTCACCAGGAAGCGGCCGCTGCCCTGCAGCGCCTGCTTCGGACGTGCCTGCAGCAGGTCGTTGGCCACGGTGATCGGCATGCGGATATTGGTGAAGAAATCGGCCATGCAGCGACGGATGGTCGGGTTGGTCACCTTGCGGTAACCCACGGCGACCGGGCGGATGATCGCCTTGTCCAGGTCGTTGTTGAAGGCGTAAACCTTGCGGTTCATGTGCTCGTACGGATCATCGGTACGAGGCTTGGCGATGCTGCAACCAGCAAGCAGGGCCACGGCGACCAGGGGCAGGCTGCGCATGGCGAGAGAACGGAAGGCGGACGGCATGGAGGCGACAGTCCTGGAGGGCCGGAGGGAGTACAATATTGTACTGTTGGGTTTTTTATTATGTACAGGCCCCCTTTAGTGTCAGGGCGCCAGGCTGCAGGCGGTGTGAACCCCGCATCATAGAGCCTTGCTGCATTGCCAGCAAAGCCGCCGCTGGCTACACTGACAGGTGATAAGTCGTTTTATTTTCTGAGGATTTCAGATGGCCCGCATTACCGTCGAAGACTGCCTGCAGGTAGTCGACAACCGCTTCGAACTGGTGCTGATGGCGACCAAGCGCGCCCGCCAGCTCTCCAAGGGTGCCGAACCGGCAGTGCATCCCGACCACGATAAGCCGACGGTGCTCGCCCTGCGCGAAATTGCCGACCGTCGCATTGACCAGGCCACGATCGACGAGATCGACAAGTCCGAGCGCGAGCGCGCCGAGCGTGAAGCGCTCGAGTGGGCTGCGGCCGAAGTGGACGACGATCTCTCCAAGGGTGGAGATGACTGATGGAGGGCGGCTGTAGCCAGCAACGCCCCGGCGCCGGCTCGTCCGGCGCTTTGCGCTGCGGGCTTCATGTCGCCACCCTCGCTTCCCTTAAACGAAGCGAGGCGGTCGCCTGAGCGGGGACCGAACAACCATGCCGGCCGTCACGGACTCCACCTTGGATACGTCGACGCTGCCGCCGTACGTGTTGGCTCTGAAAGAGCGCGTGGCCTACCTGCCCGAATCGCAGGTGGCCCGTGTGGTGCGCGCCTACGAAGTGGGCGCCGTGGCGCACGAAGGGCAGGCCCGCAAGAGCGGTGAGCCCTATATCACCCATCCCGTGGCGGTGGCCGGCATCCTGGCCGAGCTGGGCATGGACGCCGAGACCATCATCGCGGCGATCCTGCACGACACGCTGGAAGACACCTCGCTGAGCCGCACCGAGCTCGCCGGCGAATTTGGCGAGACCGTCGCCGAACTCGTCGATGGCGTCACCAAGCTGGACAAGATGAGCTTTTCCAGCCGCCAGGAGGCCGATGCGGAAAGCTTCCGCAAGATGCTGCTGGCGATGGCGCGCGACCTGCGCGTGATCCTGATCAAGCTGTCCGACCGCCTGCATAATATGCGCACGCTGGGCGCCAAAGATGCGCCGTCGCGTCGCCGCATCGCCCGCGAAACGCTGGAAATCTACGCGCCCATCGCGCAGCGCCTGGGCATGAACAAGTTCAAGGCGGAGCTGCAGGACCTGGGCTTCCGCGCGCTTTACCCCGATCGCTACCGCGTGATCAGCGAGCGCATCCGCGCCGCGCTGGGCAATCGCCGCGAAGCGATGGGCAAGATCGAAGCTGCGTTGTCCACGCGCCTGAGCGCCGAACACATCACCGCCAAGGTGGTGGGCCGCATCAAGTCGCCGTGGAGCATCTATTCGAAGATGCGCAACGAGCACAAGAGCTTCGCGCAGCTGATGGACGTCTACGGCTTCCGCGTGGTGGTCGACTCGGCCATGAGCTGCTACATGGCGCTGGGCGCCGTGCACGGGCTGTACAAGCCGGTGGACCGGCGCTTCAAGGACTTCATCGCCATTCCCAAGGCCAACGGCTACCAGTCGCTGCACACCGTGCTGCTGGGGCCGTTCGGCGCGCCGATCGAAGTGCAGGTCCGCACGGCGGAGATGGACTCGGTAGCCGAGCGCGGTGTGGCGGCCCACTGGGCGTACAAGACCGATTCGGGTCCGGCCAATAGCGCGCAGGCGCGCGCCCGCGAATGGCTGTCGTCGCTGGCGGACAGCCAGGCCAACACCGTTTCGTCGTCCGAGTTCATCGAGAACGTCAAGATCGACCTGTTCCCGGAYGMGGTCTAYSTGTTCACGCCGCGCGGCGACATTCTCGCGCTGCCGCGCAATGCCACTGCGCTCGATTTTGCCTATGCCGTGCACACCGACGTGGGCGACCACGCCGTGGCTGCGCGCGTGGATAAAAAGCTCGTGCCGCTGCGCACGCGCCTGGAATCGGGCCAGCTGGTGGAAATCATTACGGCGCCGTCCGCGCTGCCCAATCCGGCCTGGCTGGAATCGGTAGTGACCGGCAAGGCGCGTACGGCGATCCGCCAATACCTCAAACATCTGCAGCATGAAGATGCCGTCGACTTCGGCCATCGCATGCTCGATCGCGCACTCGATGCACTGGGCACCAGCCTTGATGYGATTCCGCCCGCCGTGCTGGATCGTTTCCTGGAAACCTCCAAGCTCAAGCGTCTGGAAGAATTGCTGTCGGACATCGCGCTGGGCAATCGCATCCCGCATCTGGTGGCCAGCCAGCTGGTGGCGGCGCGCGGCAAGAAATCCTCCGATGTGCAGCAGTCGCCGCATGTGATGGAGAAGATCCGCATCACCGGTGCCGAGCGCGGCGTGCTCAGCTTCAGCAATTGCTGTCACCCGCTGCCGGGCGACGAGATCATCGGCTATCTCTCGTCGGGCAAGGGCATCGTGGTCCATCGCGTGGAATGTCCCAACGTGGTGGAACTGCGCAAGTCGCCCGAGCGCTGCGTGGCGATCGAGTGGGATCGCGATGTGCAGGGCGATTACCGCGCCGAACTGCGTATCGAAGTCATCAACCGCCCGGGCGTGCTCGCCACCGTGGCGGCGGCCATCGCGGCCGCAAACTCGAACATCGAGAACGTGGAATACGTGGAGCGCGACGCGGCCGCGGCCACGCTGTTGTTCGCCCTCGAAGTGAAGAACCGCAAGCATCTGGCCGAAGTGATCCGCCGCGTGCGCCGTACCGGCGTGGTGAGCGGCGCCTACCGTTATCCGCTTTGAGAGCGGTGAATCGCAAATAGTCAGTGGTGAACAGGGCGGCGCTCGGGCGTGTCCGCTTCTTTTAGCCTGCTCGATGTCTGGCTATGATCCCCAGTCCGTGAGGCGCACAGCTTCCATCCCCGATTCCCTGTTCGGAGAACCAACCATGTCCCGCAGCATCATCACCACCGACAAGGCGCCTGCCGCCATTGGTCCGTACTCGCAGGCTGTGCGCACCGGCAATACGGTGTATTTCTCGGGCCAGATTCCGCTCGATCCGGCCACCGGTCAGATGGTGGAAGGCGATATCGCCCTGCAGGCGCGCCAGGTGTTCGTCAACCTCAAGGCGGTCGCAGAGGCTGCTGGTGGCTCGCTGGAAGAGATCGTGCGCGTTGGCATCTACGTGACCAACCTGGGTCACTTCGCCACCGTCAACGAGATCATGTCCGAGTATTTCCAGGCACCGTTCCCGGCGCGCTCGACCATCGAAGTGTCTGCGCTGCCGAAGCTGGCGGACATCGAAGTAGACGCCATCATGGTGCTCGACTGATCGAACCGCACGCCCCGCGCTGACAGGTGGCCGCGTGCGGCCGGCTGCAGCGCGAGGGTGGGCTCGGTTAGGCTTCGTCGATGCCGCCCAGTCGCGCCAATGCCGCCACGATACTTTCCGACCCCGGCGCCACGCCGGTATCGGCGTTGCCTGGTGTCGGCCCGGCGTTGGCGGAAACGCTGGCGCGTCTTGGTCTGGAGCGCGTGCAGGACCTGTGGTTCCACTTGCCCCTGCGTTACGAGGACCGTACCCACCTCACTCCCATCGCTGATCTGCGTCCCGGCGAGCGCGCACAGGTCGAGGGCGTGGTCGAGGCAGTCGAACGCGGGTTTCGCTATCGGCCACAGTTGAAGGTAGCCATTACCGACGGCTCGCAGCAGACCCTGGTGTTGCGCTTCTTCCATTTCAATCGCAGCCAGTCCGAACAGCTCAAACCCGGCACGCGCCTGTTGTGCTACGGCGAAGTGCGGCAGGCGGCGCTCGGGCTGGAGATGGTGCATCCGCAGTACCAGCGACTGAGCGGCGACGAGCCTGCGGTCGTCGATGAATTGCTGACGCCGGTGTATCCGACGACCGAAGGGTTGGGGCAGAAGCGGCTCGCCGGCGTGATCGCCAAGGCGCTGGCGCTGCTGCCGCAGGATGCGCAGCTGGAGCTGATACCCACCGAGCTCTGCGTCGCCCACGGCTTGACCTCGCTGCGCGAAGCGCTGCTCTATGTGCATCGTCCGCCGCCGGATGCCCATCTCGGCCAGCTGACTACCGGTCGTCATCCCGCGCAGCAAAGATTGGCGTTCGAAGAATTGCTCACCCAGCACCTCAGCCTCAAGCGCATGCGAGCGGCGGTGCGTCGGCGCCATGCGCCGCGCCTGCCCGGTACGGGGGAGCTGCGCGAACGGTTGCTGGCCAGTCTGCCGTTCGGACTCACTGGCGCGCAGCAACGTGTGAGCCAGGAGATTGCCAAGGACATCGCCCAGGGCAGCCCGATGTTGCGGCTGGTGCAGGGCGACGTCGGCAGCGGGAAAACCATCGTAGCCGCACTCGCTGCTCTGGCTGCGGTGGAGTCGGGCCAGCAAGTGGCCTTGATGGCCCCCACGGAACTGCTTGCCGAGCAGCATCTGCAGCACTTCCGCCATTGGCTGACGCCGCTGGGCATCGAAGTGGCATGGCTTGCCGGCAAGGTGACGGRCAAGGCGCGCCAACAGGCTTTGCAGCGGGTGGCATCGGGTGCTCATGTCGTGATCGGCACACACGCCCTGATGCAAGAGGGTGTGTCCTTCTCGCAGCTTGGGTTGGTGATCGTGGATGAACAGCATCGCTTTGGCGTGCAGCAGCGCTTGTCCTTGCGCGACAAGGGCGCAGACCATGAGAGCGGCCTGGTGCCTCATCAATTGGTGCTGACCGCCACGCCGATTCCACGCACGCTGGCCATGAGCGCGTACGCGGATCTCGATGTATCGGCGATCGACGAGCTGCCGCCGGGCCGCACGCCCGTCCAGACCATCGCGATTTCCAACGCGCGCCGCTTCGATGTGATCGAACGCATTCACGCGGCCTGTCTCGAAGGGCGCCAGGCGTACTGGGTGTGTACCCTGATCGAAGAATCCGAACAGCTGCGCGCGCAGGCTGCCGAAGTGGCGCACGCGGAGTTGTCATCGGCGTTGTCCGATTGCCGCATTGGCCTTATCCACGGGCGCATGAAGCCCAAGGAAAAGCAGGCTGTGATGGATGCCTTCAAGGCAGGCGAACTTTCGGTGTTGGTCTCCACTACCGTGATCGAAGTGGGTGTGGATGTGCCCAACGCCAGTCTGATGGTGATCGAAAACAGTGAACGACTCGGGCTGTCCCAGTTGCACCAGTTGCGCGGGCGAGTGGGGCGAGGGGCGATCGCTTCGAACTGCGTGCTGCTGTATCAGCCACCGCTTGGCCAGCTGGCGCGCGAACGCCTGCAGGTCATGCGTGACACGAATGACGGTTTTCGCATCGCGGAGAAAGACCTGGAATTGCGCGGCCCCGGCGAAGTGCTGGGCACGCGGCAGACGGGCCAGCTGAGTTTCCGCATCGCCGATCTCTCGCGCGATGCGCATCTGCTGCCGGCCGTGCAGGAGGTGGGTGCGGTGCTGTTGGCGCATCATCCGCAGCAGGCCGAAGGGCTGATCGCGCGCTGGATCGGCGCTGCCGCCCGTTACGCACATGCCTAGCGAGGAGCACTCTCCCTGTGGGAGCGCACCCTGTGCGCGACAGCCTTTCGCCGGCACCTCGCAGGACGAGTCGCGCACAGGGTGCGCTCCCACAATAAATTGCGCTGCCGATTGACGCTTGCGCGCGTCCGTAGAACGCCTAAGCTAATCGGTTCGCTCCCTAACGCGAGTTCCCCATGACCCAGCTGCAACTGTTGATCGACACCGACCCGGGCGTAGACGATGCGCTCGCCATCCTGATGGCGCATGCGCATGCCGACGTACTCGGACTGACCATTGCAGCGGGCAATGTCGGCCTCGCGCATACGGTGCGCAATGCGCGCACGCTGGTGGATCTGGTGGCCAAGCCGACGCCGGTGTTCCCGGGTTGTCCGACGCCGCTGGTGCGCATGCCGGAAGAAGACGCCGTGCACGTGCATGGCACCGACGGCCTTGGCGACGTCGGCTTTCCGGAGCCGCGCAGCGTGGCTGCCGATGAGCACGCCGCGCATGCACTGATTCGTCTTACCCGCGAACATCCCGAGCTGACCCTGGTGGCTCTCGGGCCGCTGACCAATCTCGCGCTGGCCGTGCGTCTCGACCCCACCTTGCCGCAGCGGGTGAAGCGCCTGGTGATCATGGGTGGCGCGGTCACCGGGCTGGGCAACACCGGCAAAATTCCCGCCGAATTCAATATCGGTTTCGATCCCGAGGCAGCGCACGTGGTGTTCGAGGCCTTCCCGATGTTCGACCTGGTCGACTGGGAAGTGGTGCTGCGCCATGCCTTCGATGACGAGGAATTCAATGGCTGGATCGCTGCAGGCGACCAGCGCGCGACCTTCTTCGAGCWGGTGTTCGGCACGGCGCGTACGTTCAATGCCAAGCGCGGCCGTCGCGGCGTGATCGCGGCGGACGCGCTGGCGATGGCGGTGGCGATCGATCCGGCCATGGTGACGCGAGCCGAAGAGCGCCACGTCGCCGTCGAAATGGATGGCCGCCTGACCCGTGGCGCCACCGTGGTGGACTGGACCGCCAGGCTGGGCCGGCCGGCCAATGCGCGCATCGTGATGGAGGTCGATCAGGCCCGGTTCGGCGCCATGGTGCGGCGGGCGCTGGGCGCCTGAACGGCTATAATCGAGGGCTCCGCCGGTCCAAGTCCCTGAGCGACTTGCCAATGGGGGCGACCCATGGTTAAAATGCCGCTCTTTTCACCCACCGCTTTGAGTCAGTCATGAAGCCCGATATCCATCCCAATTATCGCCAGGTGGTGTTTCAGGACCTGTCGTCCGATTTCGCGTTCCTGACGCGTTCGACGATTTCCTCGAAGGACACCGTCAAGTGGGAAGACGGCAACGAGTACCCGCTGGTCAAGGTGGATATCTCGAGCCATTCCCATCCGTTCTACACCGGCAAGCAGAAGTCGCTGGACACCGGCGGCCGCGTCGACAAGTTCCGTCGTCGCTACGCGCAGAAGTAATCGCGCGAAGTCTCTGCTGTCACGCTGCGGCCACGCAGCGTACGCAAGCTGAAACGCACGGGGCGAGCTGATGCTCGCCCCGTGCGTTTTTGCGTCCGCCCATCCGACCATCCGCTAGGGCATGTTGGCGGGACGATATGCGATAATCGGCGGCGAGGTGTCGCAGCCATCCCCCCACGCGACATCAACCCTACCTCGTCGGCCATCGCCTTCGCGCGACACGTCGGCGACGACATAAGCGTGAAGGAGGTTTTCCGTGTCCGATTCCAAGATCGTCAAGTTGGTGGATGAGTCGACCAACCGCAGCAGTGAACTGCCCCTGCTCAGCGGCACGTTAGGTCCCGCATGCATCGACATCGGAACGCTGTACAAGGACACGGGACATTTCACTTACGACCCGGGTTACGGCAGCACCGCCAGCACCAAGAGCGCCATCACCTATATCGACGGCGACRAAGGCGWRCTGTTGTATCGCGGCTACCCSATCGAGCAGCTGGCCGAGAAGTCGAATTTCCTCGAGACCTCCTACCTGCTGCTCAATGGCGAGCTGCCGAACAAGGATCAGTTCTCCAAGTTCGAGCACGACATCACGCACCACACGATGATGCACGAGTCGCTGAAGGACTTCTTCAAGGGTTTCCATCACGACGCGCATCCGATGGCCATGCTGGCCGCTTCGGTGGCTTCGCTGTCGGCCTTCTACCACGACGATATCGACGTGG
The DNA here is from genome assembly GCF_056399745.1 of Dyella sp. 01N36. Taxonomy (NCBI): domain Bacteria; kingdom Pseudomonadati; phylum Pseudomonadota; class Gammaproteobacteria; order Lysobacterales; family Rhodanobacteraceae; genus Dyella; species Dyella sp. 01N36. Next base: position 939 of record NZ_JBFTRY010000135.1, on the reverse strand, counting down.
ATAATCCCGATGACCGCAAGCTCGCTGCGATCCGTCTGATCGCCAAGATGCCGACGATCGCCGCTGCCTGCTACCGTTACTCGATCGGCTGGCCGTTCCGCTATCCGCGCAACAACCTCGAGTACGTCGACCGCTTCCTGCACATGATGTTCGAAGTGCCGAGCGAGCCGCTGGAGATGAGCCCGGTCGCCGCCAAGGCGCTGGACCTGTTGTTCATCCTGCACGCCGATCACGAGCAGAACGCCTCCACCTCGACCGTGCGTCTGGTCGGTTCCACCGGTGCCAACCCGTACGCCTCCATCGCAGCCGGCATCACCGCGCTGTGGGGTCCGGCCCATGGTGGCGCGAACGAAGCTGTGCTCAAGATGCTCGAAGAGATCGGCACCGCCGACAAGGTCGAGACCGCCGTCAAGCGCGCCAAGGACAAGAACGACAACTTCCGCCTGATGGGCTTCGGCCATCGCGTCTACAAGAACTTCGATCCGCGCGCGAAGATCATCCGCGAGATGTGCCACAAGGTGCTCAACGAGCTGGGCGTCAACGACCCGCTGCTCGACGTGGCCATGAAGCTGGAAGAAGCCGCGCTGAAGGACGACTACTTCGTCGAGCGCAAGCTSTACCCGAACGTCGACTTCTACTCGGGCATCATCTACAAGGCCCTGGGTATCCCGACCGAGATGTTCACGGTGATGTTTGCCATCGCCCGCACCTCGGGCTGGATCTCGCACTGGATCGAGCAGCATGAAACGCCGGGATCGCGTATTGGTCGTCCGCGCCAGATCTATACGGGTGCTGACGTGCGTAACTACGTGGCTAGCGACAAGCGTTGATTCGCTCGGTCATTGAATGAAAAAAGCCCCGGTTTTCCGGGGCTTTTTTTGTGGGTATCGGCAAGATTGTGTCGCGCACAGGGTGCGCTCCCACAACAGCCCTCATCCC
>NZ_JBFTRY010000134.1:0-10310 GCF_056399745.1 Dyella sp. 01N36 | reverse complement strand
GCGTAACCCTGGGCGCCCCGGTCGCGCCCAGCGTGCGCTCCTACAACCACCTGATGCTCCCATGACCTTCCACATCCAACGCGCCCACCTCGAACAGGTCGATGCCCTATGCGCCATCGAGCGCACGGCCGTCGAACTGTTTCGCGGCCACCGCGCGTGGCCGTCCTACCGCAATGTCTCCGTGCCGCCGGAAGTGCTGCGCGAAGCCATCGCGCGTGGATTGGTGTGGGTCGCCGTGATCGGCTCCGGCGAGCCGGTGGGCTTCATCTGGCTGGATGCGGAAGAGGGCGGCAACGCCATCGGCGTGGCCGAAATGGACGTGCTTCCTTCACACGGCCAGCGCGGCATCGGCGCGGCCCTGCTCGAACACGCCTGTGCCTGGGCGCGCATGGCCGGCTACCACCGCGTGGACCTGGGCACGCTCGCCGATGTGCCCTGGAACGCGCCGTTCTATGCGAAGCACGGCTTCCAGGTGATGGACAAGAACCTGCCCGAGTTTGATTTCGCCCGCGAACGCGATCGCGAGAACGGCTTTCCGGATGATCTGCGCGTTTTCATGAGCCGGCCGCTGGCGCCGCCCGATCCGGCCGATTGGACCGTCTGGCCCGCGCCCGCCAAGCTGAACCTGTTCCTGCGCATCGTCGGCCGTCGCCCGGATGGCTACCACGAGCTGCAGACCGTCTTCCGCCTGCTCGACTGGGGCGATGAGATCCGCCTGCGCGTCCGCCGTGACGGTGAGGTACACCGCCTGACCGAGGTCCCCGGCGTGGCGGCCGACACCGACCTGGTGGTGCGGGCTGCCCGGCTGTTGCAGCCCCAGGCGCCGGCAGGGGCGGGCGTGGATATCGAGGTGGATAAGCGCATCCCCATGGGCGGTGGCCTCGGCGGCGGCAGCTCGGATGCAGCCACCGTGCTGGTGGCCCTGAACCGCCTTTGGGGCGCCGGCCTGGACGACGACACGCTCGCCGAACTGGGCCGCCAGCTGGGTGCCGACGTCCCGGTGTTCGTGCGCGGGCGCTCGGCCTGGGCCGAGGGCATCGGCGAAAAACTGACGCCGCTGGGCCTGCCCCCGCGTTGGTACGTGGTGCTGGACCCCCACGAACACGTGCCGACCGGGGCGCTTTTTCAAGCGTCTGAATTGACACGAAATGCTCCGCCCGCCACAATTTCATCCTTTGCTTCGGGCGAAACGGTCGAGAACGCTTTCGCGCCCGTGGTCCGCGCGCGACATCCGCGTGTGGCTGCGGCGCTGGAATGGCTCGACGGCTTCGGCCGGGCAAGGCTTTCTGGCAGCGGTGCCTGCGTGTTCCTGGAGACAGGCGACGTGGAACGTGCCGAAGCCATCGCGGAGCGGTGTCCCGCCCATTTCACGGCCCACGTGGCCAGGGGCGAAGATGTTTCTCCGTTGCATGTCGCCCTGGCGCGCTATCGCGGTGTCGGCGGGAACGGCAAGTAGAAAATCCAGTTGTTACTGGGGCGTCGCCAAGCTGGTTAAGGCACMGGATTTTGATTCCTGCATGCGAAGGTTCGAATCCTTCCGCCCCAGCCATTCATATGGCTCACACAGGTTCTAGAGAAATGACTGTCGACATCTCCGGCCCGATGCTCTTCACCGGCAACGCGCACCGCGCCCTCGCCGAGGATGTGGCTCAACGCCTGGGTGTGCCGCTGGGCAAGGCGCTGGTCAGCAAGTTCAGCGACGGCGAAGCCCAGGTGGAAATCGAAGAAAACGTTCGCCGCCAGGAAGTCTTCGTGTTGCAGCCTACGGGCGCGCCGAGCGCAGAGAACCTGTTCGAGCTGCTGGTGCTGGTGGATGCGCTCAAGCGCGCCTCGGCCGCCAGCGTGACGGCGGTCATCCCGTACTTCGGTTATGCCCGCCAGGATCGTCGTCCGCGCTCGGCGCGTGTGCCGATCACGGCAAAGATGGTGGCCAAGATGATCGGCACCTCGGGTGTGGATCGCGTGCTCACGGTTGACCTGCACGCCGACCAGATCCAGGGCTTCTTCGACATCCCGGTGGACAACGTCTATGCCTCGCCGGTGCTGCTGGCGGACATCTGGCGCAACTACAGCATGGACGACCTGATCGTGGTCAGTCCGGACGTCGGCGGCGTGGTGCGTGCGCGTGCCATGGCCAAGCGCCTGGACGATGCGGATCTGGCCATCATCGACAAGCGTCGCCCGAAGGCGAACGTGGCCACCGTGATGAACATCATCGGTGAAGTCGACGGCAAGACCTGCGTGCTGGTCGACGACATCGTCGACACCGCCGGCACCCTGTGTGCGGCTGCTGCGGCTCTTAAAGAGCGCGGCGCCCGCAAAGTGGTGGCGTACTGCGTGCATCCGGTGCTGTCGGGTGCAGCGCTGAAGAACATCGAAGGCTCCCAGCTCGACCAGCTGGTGGTCACCAACACCTTGCCGCTGCGCCCGGAAATCGCCGCATGCAGCAAGATCCGTCAGCTCTCGGTCGCCGAGCTGCTGGCGGAGACGATCCGCCGCATCGCCTTTGGCGAGTCGGTGAGCTCGTTGTACATCGACTGAGTTTTCGCGGCGGGCGAGAGCCTGCCGCTGTTTCACGGCTCCTCTGGTCGCGGGGGAGTCGCATGACTGCCGCGAGGCAGCTCACTTTTGATAGGTAATGCCCACATGGCTACGACTCATGAAATCAAGGCTTCGGCCCGTAATGACGAGGGGAAAGGTGCGAGCCGCCGCCTGCGTCATACCGGCGTCGTTCCTGCTGTTGTCTACGGTGCCGGCCAGGCCCCGCAGAGCATCCAGATCGAACACAACACCATCCTGCTCGCTGCCAAGCACGAGTGGTTCTTCTCCTCGGTGCTCGACCTGAACATCGATGGCAAGGTGCAGAAGGTGCTGGTGCGTGACTGGCAGAAGCACCCGTACAAGCTGCAGATGCTGCACATGGACTTCCTGCGCGTCGACGAGAACGCTGCCCTGCGCGTCAAGGTGCCGGTGCACTTCCTCAACCAGGACAAGTCGCCTGCCTCCAAGACCTCGGGCGTGGTGATCTCGCACAACCTGACGGAAGTGGAAGTCTCCTGCCTGCCGAAGGACCTGCCGGAGTTCATCGAACTGGACCTGACCGACCTCAAGCCGGGCGACATCGTCCACTTGTCGCAGCTCAAGCTGCCCAAGGGCGTGGAAATCGTTGCCCTGCACCTGGGTGCGGACCACGACACGGCCGTCGTCACCGCCAACACGGTGAAGGAAGAAGTCGACGAGACCCCGGCCGAGGGCGAAGCCGCCCCGGCGCCGGAAGCTCCGAAGAAGTAAGTCGCTGCGGCCCATGTCCTCGCGGGCATGGGCCGTTCGATCTTATGGCGGGTCTTCGACTCATTGTCGGACTGGGCAATCCCGGTGCCGAATATCTCCGAACCCGGCACAACGCCGGGTTCTGGTTTGTTGACGCCCTGGCGTCAGGGCAGGGCGAGCGCTTCGGCTTCGACGGCAAGCTGCATGGCGAGACCTGCAAGGTCCGTATCGGCGGCGAGCCGGTATGGCTGCTCAAGCCCTCCACTTTCATGAACAAGAGCGGCATCGCTGTCGTTTCGGCGCTGCGCTACTACAAGATCGAACCGGAAGAGTGCCTCGTCGCACACGACGAGCTGGATCTCGATCCCGGCACCGTGCGCTTGAAGTTCGACGGCGGACACGGCGGCCAGAATGGTTTGCGCGACATCGTTGCGCACCTGGGTCACGCCAAATTCCATCGCCTGCGCGTCGGTATCGGTCATCCCGGTCACAAGGACAGGGTCACCTCGTGGGTGCTGGGGCGAGCGTCCGAGAAGGATGAGAACGCCATCATCGACGGCATCTCGCGCGCGCTTGATGTGCTGCCGCTGGCGGTCGATGGGCAGTTTGATAAGGCGATGCAGAAACTCCATACACCGGTGGGTTGAGATCGCCCGCTGCGGCGCTTGGGCACCAAGCGGAAAGCGTTGCGCGGCATCGACCCTTTACCATTCACCACTTACTGGCGCGTCAGCGCCGAATCTACGGAATTTCAATGGGCATCAAATGCGGCATCGTCGGCCTGCCTAACGTCGGCAAGTCCACTCTGTTCAACGCGCTGACCAAGGCGGGCATCGCGGCTGCCAACTTCCCGTTCTGCACCATCGAGCCGAACGTGGGTGTGGTGCCGGTGCCCGATCTGCGTCTCAATGCGCTGTCGGACATCGTCAATCCGCAGAAGGTGATCCCCACCGCCGTCGAGTTCGTCGACATCGCGGGCCTGGTCGCGGGCGCTTCCAAGGGCGAAGGCCTGGGCAACAAGTTCCTCGCCCACATCCGCGAAGTGGACGCGATCACCCATGTGGTGCGCTGCTTCGAGCACACCGACATCATCCACGTGGCCGGCAAGGTCGACCCGATCGCCGATATAGAGACCATCGATACGGAACTGGCGCTGGCCGATCTCGATTCCGTCGAGAAGGCGCTGAACCGCGCCGAGCGCGCCGCCAAGGCCAACGACAAGGAAGCCATGGCCAGGAAGCCGGTGCTGCAGAAGCTTGCCGCCGGTCTCAACGAAGGCAAGTCCGCGCGCAGCCTGGGCCTGGACGAGGAAGAAAAGGCGCTTGTACGCGACCTGTTCCTGCTCACGCTCAAGCCGCTCATGTACATCGCCAACGTGCGCGAAGACGGCTTCGAAAACAATCCGCACCTCGACGCCGTGCGCGCTCGCGCCGTGACCGAAGGCGCCGAAGTCGTGCCGGTATGCGCGGCGATCGAAGAAGAGATGTCGCAGCTCGAAGACGCCGACCGCGACGAATTCCTCAAGGATCTGGGCCTCGACGAGCCGGGCCTCAACCGCGTCATCCGCGCCGGCTACAAGCTGCTCAACCTGCAGACCTACTTCACTGCCGGCGTGAAAGAGGTGCGCGCCTGGACGATCAAGCGCGGCTTCACCGCWCCGCAGGCAGCAGGCGTGATCCACACCGACTTCGAGCGCGGCTTCATCCGTGCCGAAACGGTGAGCTACGATGATTTCATCCAGTACAAGGGTGAAGCCGGCGCCGCCGCGGCGGGTCGCTTGCGCAAGGAAGGCAAGGAATACATCGTCAAGGACGGCGACGTTCTGCACTTCCTCTTCAACGTCTGATCGGTCGATCGATCCATGAAAAAGCCGCGCATTGCGCGGCTTTTTTTGTGCGTGCGGTTGGGTCCGCAGAAAAGACCGCGTGACTGCTCACGCGGTCTTTCGAAGTGAAATGAGTGCTTTCGATCAGAACTTGACCGTCACGCGAGCCCACCAGTAGCGGCCCATCAGGTCGAAGTCGGATGGATCGGTATTGGCGTTGAGCGTGTTGTTCGCGTAGAGCATGGGCGGCTGCTTGTCGAACAGGTTGTTCACACCGAAGTCCAGACGGGTGTTGATGCTGGCCAGGTTGTAGCCGACCGAAACGTCGTTGTAGACCGTCGCGCCGTACTTGAGGACGGTGCCCGACACGCCGTTCGGTGAAGTGTCATTCGTGGATCCTGCGGCTCCGCCGTTCTGGAAGCGACTGATAAACCGCATGCGCCACTGTGCACTCCAGCCGCCACTCTGCCAATCCACAAAGCCCTGTGCGCGCCAGCGCGGAAACAGGCAGACGCCGGAGTTGTTGGGGCAAGCTGCCAGCTGTGCTGAGCCGAATGGCAGGAGATGGCCGACATCCTTGAACGTTACATTGCCAGTTTGTCCGGGGGCAGTGTTCTGTGTGAAGTACTTTAGATAGGTGGCATTGACGCCGATGTTGAATTGTCCGACCGCGAACTGCGGCAGCTTGTAGTTGGCTGACCAGTCGATGCCGCCCGTGCTCAGGCTGCCCAGATTCGCGACCGGTTCTATGGAGGACTGCGTCAATTGACCCGCATTCTCACCGGCGGGCGTTCGGCTGATGTACCGGCAAAAGACCGTCTGGCCTGCTGCGCAAAGGTCGAGCACGCTCTGCAGGCCGGCTGAGGTAATCGTGTTGTTCAGATACACGTGCCAGAAGTCGAGCGTGGTCGATAAGCCGGAGACATACGACGGGCTATAGACGAGACCAAGGTCGAACGACTTGCCGGTTTCGGGTTTGATCGGGAAGCCTGCGAGCATGGCGCCCTCCCCAATGGCGGCACCTTGCCCGCCATTGGTTGGATCCAGGAGGACATTCTCAAAGMTGCCGTTGGTCGGCACGTACTGGCAGGCCATTGCCAGTGGCGAGCCTGCGGGGGCGCCTCGATAGCCGGTGCAAGGATCCCTCTTGATGCTGGGTGCGCCGGCAGACGAGGAGAACAGTTCTCCCAGGTTGGGCGCGCGAAAGACTTGCTGCATCGTGCCGCGCACCAGCAAATCATCGATCGGCTTCCATTCCAGTGCGAACTTGAAGTTGTTCGTGCTGCCGAAAGTATTCACGCGGGTGTAGCGATCGCCGATGGTGAGGTTCAGAGATTGCGCGGCGGGAAGATTGGAAAGAATCGGTATGAGCGTTTCGGCATACAGATCCTTGGAGCTGTAACCGCCAGACATATTGGCAACGCATTGGCTGCCAAGGATGCAGGAGCCACTGGCGGGGTTAAGCAAAAGTTCTGGGCTCGTGATCGTATTTTCGTATTCCTTCCGGTACTCATAGCCCACTGCCAGTTGTACGGCGCCTGCTGGCAGGTTGAACAGCTCGCCGCCGATGCCCGCATGCCAAGTCTTCTGGATGGAATAGTCGTTGCTGACGGCAACGGTATTGGCCTGCTTGAGTGCGGCAACCGAGCCTGGCGAGTACAGATTGAACGGGTCGAACTGGCAGGAGATCGGGTCCGTGCCTGCCGGACAGGTCGCCGTGCCATTGGCATTGAGTACGGAGGGGCCCGAGTACAGCTGGGTCTGGTTGACCAGGCCACTGGTCGTGGTCGTGATGCTCTGATGGCCGTAGTTGTAGCCGACGTCCCAGTTCCAGCTCTTTTCCAAAACAGTGAAATCGCCGCGGAATCCCGTATTGATCTGGGCATCCTCGCGACCGGTCGCGGCGATGCGATAGCCAAGCGAGGCGAGTCGCGATTTGAACGAGGCACCGGTGCCGCCCCAGGCCTTTCCAGGAACCGGATTGAAGGCGTTCTTGGGGTCCACCTGATAGCCCGTGTTGGCACCGAAGACCGCCGGGGCGAGTTGGAAGTTCGATGACGTCTTCTCGTAAACGGCGTCCAGATAAGCGGTGACGTGATCGCCGAGGCGGTAGTCGCCGCTGAGGAATCCGCCGGTGCGCTCCTGCGGCGTCATGATCAGGTTGACCGCTGCATAGTTATATCGATCGGCGGCGGTGTAGCAGTGGTAGTTGGCCGGCGTCATCGCTTGGGCGTTGCCACCCGGATTCAATGACACACGACGCGAAGCGCAGTTGGCGAATGCCGTGGCAGCAGCGCTACCGGCGGGGATCTGAATATTGCCGTAGGGCGTCGACGGGGAGCCGCCGATCGAAACTTGGTTCCCTTTCAAGGACAGCGCATTCTTGGAGAACGCACGATTGCCCGATTCGACGCCATCCTGCTTGTTGTAGTTGATGCCGGCCATGATGCTGCCCTTCTCGGACGTCTGGCCAAAGGTGAAGGTGTAACCGCTCTGTGCCCCATCGTTGCGATCGGACTGCCCGACGTTCGCGGTGAAGGTGGCGCCCTGATAGTTCTTGCGCAGGATGAAATTGACCACGCCGCCAATCGCATCGGAGCCATAGGTGGCCGAGGCGCCGGTGGGTAGCACCTCGATGCGCTCGATCGCATCGGCCGGGATCGCGTTCGGGTCTTTGCTCAGCAGACGCTGGCCGTTGACGAGAATCAGCGTGCGCTTAGCTCCCAGTCCGCGGAGGTTGATGGACGAGGCTCCCGTGCCGCCGCTGTTGTTGACCTGTGGGTTGATGTTGCCGCCGGTCATCGCCGGCAGCTGCTGCACCAGATCGCCCAGCGTCTGCCTCCCAGTCGCCTGGATGGCGGCGCGATCGATGGTGACGACGGGACTGGCCGTCTCGACGTCCACGCGGCGGATCAGTGATCCGGTCACAGTGACGGTTTCCAGCGTCTTGCTCTTGGCCTGATTCGCGCCGGCGTCCTGTGCGAAAGCCGCGGTTCCGCAGCTGCTGATGACAAGTGCACTGAGCGCCAGTCGCACCGATCCGCAGAGTTTGTTCGTCCTAAAGTTCATCCGATCTCCCCGTCCAATTAGGTTTTGGTTAAGTGGTGTGGACGGTACGCAGGAGTCGGGAATTTCGATGTCGGGCCATTTCAGAGTCGCGCATCGGATAAGTCCGATAAGGCTCCGTCGCAAAGCGGTAGGAATTGTCGGATTTCCACCCGCCTATTGGCTGCTGTATAGGCATCGTCGGGACGCTTCTAACTCCGTCGTGGTGTGCTTGTCGGGCCGACGGCCGCGTGCTGTGATGCCCGCATGACTGCACTGCGCATGCGACTGGCACGCAAGGACGACGCACCGGCCATCGCGCGGCTGGCGCGCCGCGTGGTGCGCCGCTGGATAGTTCCGGAGCAGCCGCCGGTGGCCGTGATTGCGCTGGAGGAGTCGCTGCGGGTAAGCGTTATCCGCGAGAAAATCGCGGCGGGGCAGCGTTTCCATCTGGCCTTTGTCGATGGCGTGCTCGTCGGCGTGGCCGCGGTGCGCAACGACAGTCACGTGTTTCAGTTGTTTGTCGGCACGCGATACCAGGGGCAGGGCATCGCCAGGAGATTGTGGGAGCGCCTGTGCCGCGATTGCGTCCGACGGGCCGGCACGCGGACTTTCACGCTTAATGCAGCACCGGGCGCCGTTCCGGTCTATCTCCACATGGGCTGTGAGATCGATCACGATCCCGCTCGCGTGCTCGGCAAAGTCATCTCCGTCCCGATGATCTACCGCGTCGACGACCATGCCTGAGCAAGATCGGCCGTGTGCGGCCGCACGCCGCAGCGCATAATTGGCGCCTATCCCGTTCCTGGAGTCACCGGTCCATGCCCGGCAAGCAGCACGAAGTGAACTTCCGTTTCCTGGCCCAGCCGACCGACGTCAATTTCGGCGGCAAGGTGCACGGCGGCATGGTGATGAAGTGGATCGACCAGGCCGGCTACGCCTGCGCCGTGGCGTGGAGCGGTGCGTACTGCGTCACCGCGTCGGTCAGCGGCATCCAGTTCGTGAAGCCCATCCTCATCGGCGACCTGGTCACGGTACGCGCCCGCCTGATCCACACGGGGCGCTCCAGCATGCACATGGCCGTGGACGTGCTGGCGAGCGACCTGCGCAAAGACGAGCACCGCCTGGCCACCAGTTGCGTGATGGTCTTCGTGGCGCTCGATGCGCCCGACGGCAGGCCCACGCCGGTGGCCGCCTGGGAGCCGCGCGACGACCACGAGCGCCAGCTGCAGGAGCAGGCCATGCGCCTGATGAATCTTTCCAAGGAGATGGAGCAGCTGGTGGACGCCAAGGTCGCCGAAAACATCTGACGGACGTGTCTGAAGCGGTGAAAAAAATCGCCAGAAAACGTCAATTTTCCCGTCAGAGGTGTTGACAGCTTCGAGGCTGATCCACACAATAGCCGTTCTTTGTTGGAGGGATACCCAAGCGGCCAACGGGGGCAGACTGTAAATCTGCTGGCTTACGCCTTCGGTGGTTCGAATCCACCTCCCTCCACCAGACGAGTTCCGCGCAGGGCGGGAGTAGTTCAATGGTAGAACATCAGTTTTCCAAACTGATTACGCGGGTTCGATTCCCGCCTTCCGCTCCATTGGCTCTCGTAGTTTTTGCTGTTGCAGTGCTCATGTAGCTCAGTCGGTAGAGCACTTCCTTGGTAAGGAAGAGGTCGCTGGTTCGATTCCAGTCATGAGCACCATCTCACCGCGGTCCGCGGGTATCACCTTACTTTTCAACATTTGACTCCATCGGGGTTTTAGACGTATGGCAAAGGGTAAATTCGAACGCACCAAGCCGCACGTCAACGTCGGCACGATTGGTCACGTGGACCACGGCAAGACGACGCTGACGGCCGCACTGACCAAGGTCGGCGCAGAGCGCTTCGGTGGCGAATTCAAGGCGTATGACGCGATCGACGCGGCGCCGGAAGAGAAGGCACGCGGCATCACGATTTCGACGGCGCACGTCGAATACGAATCGCCGAACCGTCACTACGCCCACGTGGATTGCCCGGGCCATGCTGACTACGTGAAGAACATGATCACGGGTGCCGCGCAGATGGACGGCGCGATCCTGGTGTGCTCGGCCGCTGACGGCCCGATGCCGCAGACCCGCGAACACATCCTGCTGTCGCGCCAGGTGGGCGTGCCGTACATCGTCGTGTTCCTGAACA
>NZ_JBFTRY010000133.1:0-10350 GCF_056399745.1 Dyella sp. 01N36 | reverse complement strand
GGTGTACCGCTCCGTAGGATGGTCGCGCACAGGGTGCGCTCCCACAAATAGCCGAGAGTCCCCTTGTAGGAGCGCACCTTGTTCGCGACCGCAGCGCTTGGGTACACCACTCCTCAGGCTTGTCGCGCAGAGGCGGCATTCCCACCCTCGTGTTCTTGCGCGCTCCGCTCCCCTGGAACGACTCAACCCAAACCAATGGCAGTCCAACGCCACCTGAGTAACACTACGGGCAATACCCAGGCCGCTCTTCCATGCGCGCCTGTATGTCGCGATTGATCGGGGGACTAAACATGAGCTTGAACACACGTGGTGCGCGCCTGATGGGCGCGGCGGCGCTGATTGCGCTTTCGGCTGGCGCCGTCGCACAGGGGCGTACGCTCACCCATGACGACTACGCGCGCGCCGAGCGCTATGTGGGTTACAACGCCACGCCCCTGGTGGACCACGCCGTGCAAACGGTCACCTGGATCGACGATACCCACTACTGGTACCGCGACCATGATGCCTCCGGCGATCGCTACCTGCGTGTCGATGCTGGCACCGGCAAGGTCGAGCCCGCGTTCGACCACGCGGCCCTCGCCGTCGCGCTTGGCAAGGTGCTTGGCAAGTCCGTCAGCGCGAACAAGCTGGGCATCACCACATTTGTCACCGCGCCGGATGGCCGCCTGGACGTCAACCTGCGCGGCAAACACTATCTGTGCGACATGAAGGGCAACATCGTCTGCGTTCTCGGCCGTGACGAAAGCATCGACGGCACGGGCAACGAACCGGGCGTGTTGTCGCCCGACAAGCACAGCGAAGCCTTCGTGCGCGACTGGAACCTATGGGTGCGCGATGTCCTCACCCACAAGGAAACCCAGCTCACCATCGACGGCGTGGAAAACTACGGTTACGCCACCGACAACGCGGGCTGGAAGCACAGCAGCAAGGCCATCCTCGTGTGGTCGCCGGACTCCAGGCGCATTGCCACCTTCCAGCAGGATCAGCGCAAGACCGGCGACATGGTGATCGTGGGCACCAACGTGGGCCACCCGAAGGTCGAAAAGTGGAAGTATCCACTGGTCGGCGACAAGGACGTGACGATGATCGAACGCGTGATCGTCGACGTCGACACGCGCAAGGTGCTGCGCCTGAAGATGGAGCCGGACCAGCATCGCTCCACCTTGTGCGATGACGTGAGCTGCGGCCGCAATGGCGGCTGGGACGATGTGCAATGGGCGACCGATGCAAGCTCGCTGGCCTTCGTATCCTCCTCGCGCGATCACAAGCAGGCGTGGTTTCGCGTGGCCGATGTGCACACCGGCGACATACGCACCGTGTTCAACGAAAGCGTGCCTACTTACTACGAAAGCGGCATCGGCAAGGTCAATTGGCAGTACCTGCCGGCCAGCCATGAAGTGGTGTGGTTCAGCGAGCGCAACAACTGGGGCAACCTGTATCTGTACGACCTCGACAGCGGCAAGCTCAAGCACGCCATCACCACCGGCGAAGGCAATGTCACCGAGGTGCTCAAGCTCGATGCTGCCTCGCGCACGCTGTGGTTCCGCGGCGTGGGTCGCGAGCAGGGCGTGGATCCGTATTACCAGCAGTTCTACAAAGTCAGCCTGGACGGCGGCGCGCCGGTACTGCTGGCGCCGGAGCCGGCGGACCACACCATCACCCTGTCGCCGGATGGACGTCTATTCGCAGACGCCTACTCCACACCCACCACGCCGTCGGTCACCGTGCTGCGTAGCGCACAGGATGGCCATGTGGTGTCCACCATCGCCAAGGCCGATATCTCACGCCTGCTGGCCCGTGGGTGGAAGGCGCCCGAACCGTTCACCGTGAAAGCGCGCGACGGCAAGACCGACCTGTACGGCCTGATGTTCAAGCCCACGCAGTTCGATCCGTCGAAGAAATATCCGGTGGTCGACTACATCTACCCCGGCCCGCAGACCGGCTCGGTGGGCTCACGCAGCTTCAATCCTGCACGCGCGGATCACCAGGCGCTGGCCGAGCTGGGCTTCATCGTGGTTGCCATCGACGGCATGGGCACGCCCTGGCGCTCCAAGGCCTTCCACGATGCGTACTTCGGCAATATCGGCGACAACACCATGCCCGACCAGGTGGCCGGTTTGAAGGAGCTCGGCAAGCGTCATGCGTGGATCGACATGGATCGCGTGGGCATCTGGGGCCACTCCGGCGGCGGCAACGCCACGGTGACGGCGATGTTCCGCTACGCCGACCTGTTCAAGGTCGGCATCGCCGAGAGCGGCAACCACGACAACCGCAACTACGAAGACGATTGGGCGGAGAAGTGGCAGGGGCTGCTGGTCACCGACAAGGACGGCAAGAGCAACTACGACGACCAGGCCAACCAGAGCCACGCCGCCGGCCTCAAGGGCCACCTGCTGTTGGCCCACGGCACCATGGACGACAACGTGCCGCCGTACGAAACGCTGCTGGTTGTCGATGCGCTGATCAAGGCGAACAAGGATTTCGATTTGTTGATGCTTCCCAACGAGCATCACACCTATGGCGCCGCGGCCAACTACATGATGCGCAAGCGTTGGGATTATTTTGTGCGGAATCTGGCGGGAGATGTGGCGCCGAAGGAGTTTGAGATGAAGCCGCCGAAGGATTGAGGGGGCGGCTGCGCTCATTCGATCGTCATCCCTGCACGGGCAGGGGCGCGTTTCAACAGCCGAATGGCTGGTCATCCAGTGACCTTTCGTTCGGTCGCCGCGTTATCGAGATCTGACTCGCCTGCCGCGGCCCGGCGTTTTCGGGCGCTTGTTTTTCTGTTGTAGGAGCTCGCTCGCGCGCGACCAGCCTGCGAAGAGGTACACCCAGGCGCTGCGGTCGCGCACAAGTGCGCTCCTACAAGGGTTTCGCACGCTGTGGTACCCATTCAATCTTGCGATCGCTCTTTGTGGGAGCGCACCCTGTGCGCGACAAACCTACGGAGCGGTACACCSCGGCGTGGCTGTCGCGCACAGGGTGCGCTCCCACAGACAAGCGCCAGGCGYGGCAAAGGGACGGAGCGATGCCCAAAGCCGATGCGCAGCGAGGCCCCGCTTTAAGTCCTCAGCGATTCGGGCGCGTTGCGCAGCGCWTKGARSTAYSCSCTGTGTACCCTCGGAGGTTGTCCCMYRACGRYGYGCCTCRAGCGTTCGGGCTTATCCCAACACGATGCTGCGGGCGTTATCAGGCCATTCTCTTTGGGTTACTTTTCTCTTGGGCCAGCAAGAGAAAAGTGACTCGGTCGGCGGCAGCCGATCGAAACGCCCGCCGCGCAGGCGGCACCCTGGCCCAAAGGTGACAAGGAAACACCGACGCTCTGGATGACCAGCCATTCGGCAGTTGAAAACCACCTCCGTCTAGCGTCGGGATGACGGGCAGAGGCCCAGCCAGCGCCGCGACGACTAGCAAAAACCGCCTGCGCCGCAACGACGACCCATAACCCGCCAGGCAAACATCCCCACCTACCCTCTGGTCGCCACCACCGGCGGCACCAAACTCGCCCGCATCGCTGGCCCTAGCACCGCCAACTGTCCCAGCAAACACAACGACACCGCCCCAACCGGCACGTACAGCCAAGGCAACCGCTGCAACGCGTAATGCTGCATCAAGAGCATATTGAGCGCGTAGGCAAGCACCACACCTAGAACGACACCCACACCAACGATCACCCCATTCTCCGTCTGGAAATACCGCAGGATATCCCGTCGCGTAGCACCCACCGCACGGCGGATGCCGATGGAGCGTCGGCGTTGTTGCACCCAGAAGCTGGCGAGACCCGCGATGCCGGCAGCCGTCACCAGCAGCAAGCCAAGCGCCGCGGAGAGCAGCAAGGTGATCATGGTGCGATCACGGCGAAAGTAATCGTCACGCAGCTGCGTGAAAGTCTGCGGATGTCTCAGCACGCGGTTGTTGTCGAGGCGGGCGAGTACCTGTTGTGCCTGCTTGAGCACGCGCTCCCTGTCCTGCGGCGCAGTGCGCATCACATAGGTGATGTCGGCCGTGTCCGGCAACATGGGAAACAGCGTGGCGTAGCCGCTCGCATCGGACTCGCCCAGGGAGGGACGCAGCAGCTGATCCACGACGCCGACGATGCGCACCGGTCCATCTCCCGGATAGATCACCTTGCCCAGCGGGTCCTGACCCGGAAACAGCTTGGCGGCGAGGGCGCGCGTGATGATGGTGGAGGGCACGCGGTTGATGCCCGCCCAGTCATGCGCCGCATCGAGCGCAATGTATTCCTCCGGCAGAAACCACCGTCCCGCCACCAGACGCATGCCGAGCACGCGTGCTTCTTCCTGTGTTCCGTTGAATGCCGTGGCGGTGGCCGGCGCGGGCCCGTTCGGCACCAGCGAAATGCCGTTGCTCCAGTTGTTGCCGTTGAAGGGCAGGGCATCGACCGCAGCCACCATGGTGACGCCGGGGATCGCGCGCAGCGCCGCCATGTCCGCGTTGTGTTTGGCGAGGTGGTTGGCCGATTCGTCGACGCTGATGCTTTCGATCATGGCGAGCTCGTTTTCCACCACGCCACTGGGCAACTGCATCTGCGCCAGGCGATGGCCGATGATGGACGCGACGTTGCAGACGATGGCGCAGGTCAGCGCCACCTGCATCACCAGCAGGCAGACGGTGAGCTTGTGGCGCGACAGGCTGGCGATCAGGGGCGAATGCGACATGACAGGCCTCATTGCGTTTTCAGTTGCAGGGCGGGAGGTATGCGGCAGGCACGCCACGCGGGGAGCAGGCCCGCGATCACGCTGGCCACCAGGGCGAGCAGGAAGGTGCCAAGCAGCATGCCCGCGTCCATCTGCGCGAGTTGCGCGTAACCGTCGGGCCGTTGGCGCACGCTCCACAAGCCCAGGCAGGCGATGCCCAATCCGAGCAGGCCGCCGGCCAGGCCGATCACGCACGACTCCACGCCCAGTTGCAGAAAGATGTCCCAACGCCGCGCACCCAGCGCACGACGCACGCTGATCTCGCCGCCGCGACGCAGAAAAGTGGCAAGCAACAGACCGACCACGTTGAGCATGCACACGGCGAGGAAGCCAAGCGACAGCGATAGCTGCAGGCGCAGGTCGTCGGGGATGGCGTGCTGGCGCGTCAGCCAGTCCATCAGGCCGTAGAGCTGCGCGTCGACGGGGCGTGGCATGCGGCCGTGCGACTGCTGGTCGCGCCAGTAGCTGCCAATGAATTGCCGGTACGCCTGCGCCTTGGCGGTGCTGTCCAGCTGCACCAGCAACTGCAGCCACACGCAGTGGTTGCTGGTGCGGGCGTCGCCACCGCTGTCCCAACAGGACAAGCGGCCGTTGAAGTCGAGCCCCAGATCCTGCGCGGTCTGCAATGGCAGGAAGAACTGGTCGGTCTTGCCGAAGCCGCGGCCGTCCACTTGTGCGTAGAACTGCGGCTGCGGGTGCCAGTCGTCGAGCACGCCGACCACGCGAAAGTCGGTGTTCTTCAAGCGCACGCTATGGCCGATCGCCGACGCGTTGCCGAACAGCTTGCGCGCCAGGTCGCGGTTGAGCACGACGATGCGCGCATGGTTCTCGTCATCGTCGCTGCGCCAGGCGGTGCCTGCGGCAAAGGGCACGTTGAACATGCTGAAGAAATCAGCCGTCACGTAGCGTCCCGTTTCGTAGAACGGCAGCTCGCCGCTCTGTGGCGGGCGCACCGGAACCGCGCCGCCCGCCATGACGGCCTGCCGATCGGCCCGCCGTGCGTGCAGCAGATTCATGGCGTCCGGCCAGCTGAAATTGCCGTCCGGCTCAGTGGACTCGCTGTGATCGCGGGCGAGCGGCCGGATGTCGATCACCGGTGCATAGATCTGCCCGCTGCGACCCGGCAGCGGATCACCGGAGAGCACATGGAAAATCGTGATCATGGTCATGCTGGCGCCGATGCCCAGGCCGATGACCAGCACCATCAGCGCGGCCAGTGCCTTGCTGCGGCGCAGACTGCTGATGGCGGTTGTCGCGTAGTAGCCAATCATGTCGCCTCCTTCCCTGCATGAATCGGCTGCGCGTGGGCAACGGTTACCCGTCGCCCCGGCAAACCGGGGCGTGTGTTGATCGATGGGGCTGTGATTCGTGGCGGCGCGCCGGGCACGCCACCACGTTGTGGCTAGCGGTTGCTTACCGGCTGTGCGACGCCCTTGGCCAGCGCTTCGTCCAGCAGACGGCTCATCTGCTGGGTCGCCTGTTCGGTGGCCTGTTCCTCGCGATGGGCGAGTGCTTCCTGCTGTTTGGCCAAGGCTTCCTGTTGCCTTTCGAGGTCTTGCTGTTCGCGTTCGAGACCGGCGCGCTCGCGATCGATCTCCGCGCGCTGAGACTCGAACGACGCGCGCTCGGCGTCGCCGCCATCGGACGACGGACGCTGCGCCTGTCGTGCCGCGATCTCTGCTTCACGCGTGGCCATGCGTGCCAACCGTTCGCCCAGCGCGCCCTGGCGCGCACCGATGCCGCTCTCCTGACCGCTCACGCGACCTTGTTCGCCACTGAGCCGGCCCTGTTCCTTGGACAGCTCGGTCACCGCCGCATAGGCCGCCTTGGCGCGGGTGAGATAGGTTTCATCGCGGATCACATAGGACTTGTTGCCGCGACGGAACATCAACAGCGGCTCTGACTGCCCGCGCATGCTGCGAGCCGTCGTAACGTCCAGATCGCTGCCGTTGATGATCACCGAATCCTTGTCGAGCAAGGCGAAGCCGTATTGCGCATCGGTATGCGTATCGATATCGATGTGATGCGCAGAGAAACCTTCGGAACGCGGCGCCGGCGGTGCGGGTGGGGCCGGCGGCGGGGGCGGCGGAGGCGGCGGTGTCGGAGCCTTGGGCGCGGGTGGTGCCGGCGGTACCGGAGGGACGGCCGGCGGTGTGATGCTGCCGCGCGGCGACGGCTTGGTCTTCGGCGTAGCAGGCGTCGTTGGCGTGGCCGGCGTAGGCGGCGTCAGCGGTGTGGCTGGTGTCGGGGGTGTCGCGGGAACCGACTGGACGCTCGAGGTACTCGCCGGCGCGGACGCCGTATCGCCCTTGGCCTGGGTCACGCGATACGGCAGCACGCCGATGGCAGCGACCACGGCAACCAGCAACCAGCTGCGCACACGCGAGGTAGTGTCCTGATCGCTAAGCTGAAGCATGGTCAAGCGCCTCTTCAAGTTGTGGAAAGTCGGCGACGCGCCGGCAAGACCCGCATGCAGCGGATGCGCCACACCCAGGCGCAGCAGCAGGCGGCCGTAATCCTGCGGTGCGGCATCGTGCTGATGCACCACTTGCGCGTCGCACGCGGCCTCGCGGTTCAAGGCGTACTCGCGCATTGCCCACGACACCATCGGATGAAAGAAGAACAGTCGCTGGGCGATCGCGGGTATCCATCCCATCCACAGATCACCGCGACGCAGATGGGTGAGTTCGTGGGCGAGCGCCAGGGCGCTTTCTTCGGAGGAGAGGTTCTGGTTCGCGGGCAGCAACACCACTGGCCGCCACACACCGCTCACCTGGGGGGAGCGGATCGCATCGGAGACACGCAGCGACGGACAGCGACGCAGCCCCATCGCATGTGCCTGCTCGGCGCACAGCGTCTGCAAGGCGGCATCGGCTAGCGGTCGCGATGCACGAACCACGATGCGTGCCTGGCGCCAGTGACGCAACGTGATGAGCAGCTGCACGACCACACCGGCAAGCCATAGCGCCAGGACTGTCGGTAACCAGCGCGTCCAGCCAGCTGCTGTCGACGTAGTGGAGCGCACGATCACGGTTTGGTCGTCGCTTTCCGGTTCTGCCGAGAAAGACGCAGAGCTCTGGCCAATGCTGGCGATGCGGTGTTCGCTCGGCGATACCGTGGTGATCACCGTGGTTTCGGCGGAAGTGGGCGACAACAGCGGCAGCGCCACCGGCGTGGGCAGCAACAAGCCCAGCAGAAGCTGCACGCCAAGCAGCCACCACAACAGCGAGCGCGTGGCCGCGGAAAGCCGCGGAAGCTGCCGGTTGAGCAGCCACACGGCGCCTACCAGCAGTGCTGCCTGCAGCGACGTCCAGGCCAGTCGGCCAACCACTTCCTGTGCGAGAGAGGCAATGGCGCTCATGTCAGGTCTCCTTGCGGCGCGTCTGCAGTTGATGCACCAGGGCTTCGAGTTCGGCGAGTTCGTTGTCGCTGACGTCCGTGCGTTCGGACATCCATGCCACGAACGGCGATACCGAACCGCTGAGCGTCTTCTCCACGAACTGTCCCACCGCGCTGCGCATGACTTCGCCAGGCCCGGTGGATGGGCTATAGCGATACATGCCCTGTACCTGCTTGCGGCGCAGGTAGGACTTGCCGCGCAGGCGTTCCATCATGGTCAGCACGGTCGATCGAGCGAGGCCGCGCGGTTCGCCGAATCCGGTCGCCACTTCGCCGACCGATGCGTTGTTGTTGTCGGCGAGATATTGCAGGAGCGCCAGCTCCTGATCGCCGATGGTTGGCTTGCCCATGTCCAAGATTCCTGGTGACTACAGCTGTAGTCAACGTACGCCGTGACTACAGCTGTAGTCAATAGGCCGGTGGTGCTGGATTTGCGTCAGCGCTGACTTGTTGCAACGCACCAAAATCGGAGTAGAGTGCGCCCCGTCCTCATCCTGCAGCGCGCCTGGAGTGCGCTTATATGAAGGCTCGCACGCTACTTATCGCTGACCCATCCCGCCATACACGGCGAGTCATCGCACCCACGGGTTAGCAACGCACTTTGTCCTTCGCACACCGTCTCGACGCGCTGACGTGTCGATGCGGCGCTTGCGAACGGACATCCATACGGCACTCGCCAAACCATCATCACCACGGGGAAAACCATGAAGACGCTTGTCGACTGGCTGGCGCATCGGCTGTGGCCGTTCGTCGTCTGCCTGCTGTTGTACGTCGCTGTCATCGGGCCGGAGCTGATCTCGGCCGCAAGCACGCTGGCCGTGCTGATCGGCCTGGCGTTGCTGGCCTTGCTACTGGCGTGGGGCTATCTGCTTCTGCGCCGCGGTTTCACTCTCAAGGAATGATCACCATGAAACGCGTATTGACGCTGTCGTTGTCGCTTTCGGCCCTGCTGCTGGCCGCCTGCTCGAAAGTGCCGGCGGGCAATGTGGGCGTGAAGTTCCAGATGTATGGCGATGACAAAGGCGCATTGCAGGAATTGCCGCCCGGACGCTACTGGGTGGGCTGGGGCTACGAGCTGTACACCTTCCCGACCTTCACCCAGACCTACACCTTCACGCGCTCCACCATGGAAGGCCGTGCAGTGGACGAATCGATAAGCTTCCAGACCGCCCAAGGCCTCACGGTAAACGCGGACGTGGGCATCACGTACCACATCGATCCGTCCAAGGTGACCTTGATCTTCCAGAAGTACCGCAAGGGCATTGACGAAATCACGGACGTCTATCTGCGCAACATGATCCGCGACGCGCTGGTCAAGGAGGCCTCGAACCTGGACATCGAATCGGTCTACGGCAAGGGCAAGGCCAGCCTGATCGAATCGGTGCAGAAGGATGTGAGCGACGAAGTATCCGCCGTCGGCATCAATGTGGAGAAGATCTACTGGATCGGTGAGCTACGCCTGCCCGAAAATGTCGTGCAGTCGATCAACGCCAAGATCCAGGCTACGCAAATGGCCGAGCAGCGCCAGAACGAGGTGGCGCAGGCCAGGGCCGAAGCGGAGAAGGTGGAGGCTGAAGCACAGGGACGTGCGCAGGCGCAGATCACGATTGCCACGGCGGAGGCCAAGGCGATTGAGTTGAAGGGTAATGCGCTGCGCGAAAATCCCAACATCGTGCAGATGTCGGCGATTGAGAAGTGGGATGGGCATTTGCCCACTTATACGGGGAGTAGTGCGTTGCCGTTTGTGAGTTTGGGGAGTGTGCAGACTAAGTGAGGTGGTTGGTTGGAGTTAGTTGGAAGGCACCTGGCTTTTCTCCCTCTCCCCGCCGGGGAGAGGGTTAGGGTGAGGGGAGGGTGCTCGCGGGGGCATTTCTGATCGTCATCCCAGAGCTGGCTGGCATTTGATCGTCATTCCGGCGCCGGCCGGAGGCGCTTCTAAACAGCGAAGCTGGTCATCCAGAGCCTCGGTGTTCGGTTGTCGCGATACCGCGATCTGGCTCGCCTGCCGCGGGCTTCCGTGCCGCTGCCGCGGCCCGGGTTACTTTCTCTTGCTTGCCCAAGAGAAAGTAACCAAAGAGAAGGGCCCCCCGGATGACGCGCCTTCCGGGCCTACGGCCCTCCAGGTGCGCGGTCGGGTTACGGGGTTTTTCGACAGGACATCCCTGTCCTGTCGAAAAACTGGCCGCATCCATGCGGCCACCCTGCGGGCTTTCCTCCACCCGCCCGCGCCCGC
>NZ_JBFTRY010000132.1:0-10358 GCF_056399745.1 Dyella sp. 01N36 | reverse complement strand
GCCCAGGGTTACGCTCCGTCGGGTCGCGCACAGGGTGCGCTCCCACAAGAGAGGGCGATGGTTATTGGATGGTCCAGGACTCGATCGACAACCGCACCGAACTGGTCGGGTTGCTGGCGAAGACCTTGGTAGGCAGGGCCGGCTCGCGCTTGTTGTCCCAGCCGGGGTAAGCCACGGTCCAGCCGTCCTGGGTCAGGGTCTTGGGCAGGCCATCGTCGCCGAATTTCAGCTCGGCCGGACCGCTGTCGGCGCGGGTGCCCAGCACCCAGGCGCGCAGGTCGTGGAACGGCACTTGCCAGCCCAGCGCGTTCTGCACCAGCGACTCCACGTCAGGACTGCGCTGCGGACCGCCATCGAGGCCTTCCAGCACCGCACTCACCGGCGTCACCGTCAGCTTGAAGCTCTTGCTGCCAACCGGGCCCCGCACCACGAATTCGTAATTGTCGCCGTTCTGCGTCCAGGTCAGCGTGCCGCTGCCACCCTCTTTCTTGCCATTGACCTCGCCGGACACGCCGATCTTGCCTTGCAGGACCCAATGATCGGTCTTCTCCAAAAGATGCTCGCGGGCACGCTGCTCGTTGAGCAGCACCGCGTAATCGGCCTGGGGTTGCGGACGGATGGCTTCCTTATGGACGCAGGCGGCCAGCAGCAGCGGCAAGGCTGCCGCGAGGAGTCGAATCGGAAGCTTCATGGATTGAGGCGCTTGAGGGTGTTGTGGAGGTTGATGCTTTGCGGGTCGATCTTACGCACTTCGTCGAAGACGCGGCGCGCGTCTTCCTGGCGCCCCTGTTTCCACAGCACTTCGCCCAGATGCACGCCTACGTCCGCGTCCTTGTGCGCCGTCCAGGCGCCGCGGAGCGTGGTTTCGGCCAGGTCCAGATGCCCCAGCCGGTACTGCAGCCAGCCCCAGGAATCGAGGATGGCCGGGTCGTCCGGACGTGCTGCACGGGCCTGCTCGATCAGGCGCTGCGCCTCGGGAAGATCGCGGTTGGCGTCAGCCAGCGTGTAGCCGAGTGCATTGGTGGCATCGGTGTCGTCAGGCTTGAGCTGAAGCAGATGACGGAAATCATTGACCGCCTGGTCGGTCTGGCCGGCGGAGGCATAGGCCAGCCCGCGGCCATACAGCAGGCCCGGATCATCCGGCGTCACCTGCAGCGCCCGGCTGAAAGCGCGCTCGGCCTGGCTGTACTGCTGTTCGTCCATGTACAGCTCGGCGTCTACCTCGTAGGCGCGGCGAAGCATGGCCGGCTGGTCGAGGTAGTCGGTCTGCATCTGCGCGAGCTGCTCGTGCGCTTCGGCGCTGCGGCCCAGATCCTGCAGCAGCACGGCGCTGCGCAGGTCGGCATCGAAAGCGTGATCGTCATCGTCGGCGACCTGGTCGTACCACTTCAGCGCCTCATCTTTTTTGTCGAGCATCTCGGCCATCTGGCCCAGCAGGTAGGCGCTGCCCTGGCGCACGTCGTCCGGCGAGTGCTGCAGCTGGGTATACAGGCGATTGATGGTCTTGGTGTCGTGGGCGCGTGCGGCAAAGGCGGCGCGCATGGCGTAGGTGTCGGCGTCCTGCGGGCCACTGTCGAGCATGTGCGCGGCGGCGGCGTAATCACCGCCCTGCCCCAGCAGGGTCGCGTAGGCGAGACGTAGCTGGGTGTTCTTCGGGTCCTTGGCCAGCGCCTTGTCGAACAAGGCCTTGGCGCCGTTCTTGTCGCCGTCGTGGTACCGCATCTGGCCCAGCCAGGCATAGGTCTCGGCGGTGCCGAACCGCTTTACGGCGGCCTCGGCGATCTGCAGCGCATACGCATGACGGCCCAGCTTGTCGCCCAGTTCGCTCATCGCAAGCCAGGCCTGCGGGTCGTTGGGCAGGCGTTGCGGGGTGGCCACGGCCTCCAGCAACTGGGCGGATTGGGCGGCGTCGCGGCCGCTGACCAGTACCCGTCCGAACTGCCGCCATGCATCCGGATCGCCGGTATTGACCAGGATTTCCAGCTGACGGCGTGCCTCCTGGGTATCGCCCTGACTCAGTGCCAGCTGGGCGCGCGCCTGGGCCAAAGGCGCCGGCTTGCCGCCGAGGGCCTGCCAGCGGGCTATCGCCGCGTTGGCGCTATCGGTGTCACGCACCGCGATCGCCAGCGCAGCCGCCTGCTCAGCCACTTTGGGATCGAGCGACAACTGCGAGGCGCGGCTGTAGGCCGCCGACGCCGCCTTGAGATCGGTGCGGGTGAGCGCCATCTCGCCAGCAAGCAGCTGGGCCATCAGGTCGTGATCCTCATCGGGCACCGCGACCACCAGTCGACCCAGCGGCTGCTTGTCGTTGGCCAGCGAACGTCCCGACGAACCTGAGACGGTGGCGCACCCGGCCAAGGCCAGCGCCGCCAGACCGCCGACCGCAAAATGCCGCAGTTGCTTGAACTTGGACCACCTGCTCAGCACACTATTCTCCGCTCATCCGTCCGTGACACGGCCGTATCCACAATGTAGAACGGTCGTTGCTAACCGCTAGTTTACGCCGGATGCCCTTCGCCTCGAATCGCCCTGAACCATGAAGCTCATCGCCTTAGGGCTCAACCACCTCACCGCGCCGGTCAATTTGCGCGAACAAGTGGCATTCGATGCGGAGGCCGCCGGTGTGGCCCTGCAGGCGCTCGCCCGCGAGCCCGGCGTGGAAGAGGCGATGATCCTCTCCACCTGCAACCGTACCGAGCTTTATGTGAGCGTTTCGGCAGGAGCCGAGGACGTTCCGCAGGCATGGCTGAGCCGACACCACCATCTGACTGCGGGCAAGCTGGACGAGTTCCTCTATCGTCATGACGAAGATGAAGCCGTGCGTCACATGTTCCGTGTGGCGACCGGACTGGACTCGATGGTGCTGGGCGAACCGCAGATTCTTGGGCAGGTGAAGGACGCCTACCAGCAGGCGCGCGATGCGCAGGCCCTGCGCGCACCGATGGAGCGCCTCCTGCAGCACACCTTTGCCGTCGCCAAGCGCGTGCGTACCGATACGCGCATCGGCGCGCACACCGTGTCGGTGGCGTTCACCGCGGTGCGCCTGGCCGAACAGGTGTTTACCGATCTTCGTCAGGCCTGCGTGTTGCTGATCGGCGCGGGCGACACCATCGAACTGGCGGCACGCCATCTGGTGGACAAGCAGGTGCGCCGGCTCATCGTGGCCAACCGCACGCTGGAAAACGCGCAGGAACTGGCGACCCGCTATGGCGGTTATGCCATTGCGCTGAGCGACCTGCCGCAGCACCTGGCGGAAGCGGACATCGTGATCAGCTCCACCGCAGCCCGCCAGCCGATCGTGACGCGCAGCATGGTGGAGAAGGCCGTGACGGCCCGCCGCCGCAAGCCGATGTTCATGGTGGACATTGCCGTGCCGCGCGACATCGAAGCGGCGGTCGGCGAACTGGACGACGTCTTCCTCTATGGCATCGACGACCTGCGCCAGGTGATCGACGACAACCGCCGCTCGCGTGAAGCCGCCGCGCGCGAAGCCGACGCCATCATCGACCTGCAAGTGGAACGATACATGGCCTGGCGTCGCGCGCTGTCGCTGCGCAATCCGGCGGTGGATCTGCGCCAGCATGCGGAAGGCTATCGCGACGAAGTGCTGGAAAAAGCACGCGCCATGATTGCGCGCGGCAAGTCGCCTGACGAAGCGCTGGCGTACCTGGCCAATACACTGACCAACAAATTGCTGCACCACCCCAGCGCGCGCCTGCGCGAGGCAGCCCTCAGCGGCGACATGGATCTGCTGCATGCAGCCGGCCGTCTTTATGGCATTACGGAGAAGCCTGAGGTCAACGAAGAGTAGCGGGCCCCGAGAAAATCCAAGCGTCACCTCGCTGTTTCTCGTCCCTCACCTCTTCGCGTGCCTCTGCCATGACTCCTTCGATCCGCCGCAAACTCGAATCCCTTGCCGAACGCCATGAAGAAATCGGACTGCTGCTCGCGCAGCCCGATGTGCAGGCGGACAACAACCGCTTCCGCGAACTGTCGCGCGAATACGCGCAGCTCGAACCGGTGACGAACTCGCTGCGCGAACACGATGGCGCCGAGCGGGAGCTCAGCGAAACGCGTGCGATGCTGGACGATCCCGAGCTGCGCGAGATGGCCAGGGACGATATCGGCCGTCTCGAACAACGCCTGGCCGAACTCGACGACGAGCTGCAGATCTTGCTGCTGCCGAAAGATCCGCGCGACGAGGCCAACCTGTTCCTGGAAGTGCGCGCCGGCACCGGTGGCGACGAGGCGGCGATCTTCGCCGGCGACCTGTTCCGCATGTATACGCGTTACGCCGAGCGTCGCCGCTGGCATGTCGAAATATTGAGCGAGAACCACGGCGAGCACGGCGGCTACAAGGAAGTGGTCGCGCGCATCGAGGGCAAGGGCGCGTATTCGCGGCTGAAGTTCGAATCGGGCACGCATCGCGTGCAGCGCGTGCCGGAGACTGAATCGCAGGGGCGCATCCATACCTCGGCGGCGACGGTGGCGATCCTGCCGGAGATGGACGATATCGACGAGATCGAGATCAGTCCGTCCGACATCAAGACCGATACSTTCCGCGCCTCGGGYGCSGGYGGCCAGCACGTCAACAAGACCGATTCGGCSRTKCGCATCACCCACCTGCCGACCGGCATCGTGGTGGAGTGCCAGGACGAGCGCAGCCAGCACAAGAACCGCGCGCGAGCCATGAGCCTGCTGAAGGCCCGCCTGCTGGATGACGAGCGCAGCAAGCAGGCCGCGGTGCAGGCCGAGTCGCGCCGGCTGCAGGTGGGTTCCGGCGACCGCAGCCAACGCATCCGCACCTATAACTTCCCGCAGGGCCGCATCACCGACCATCGCATCAACCTCACGCTCTACCGTCTTCCGGAAGTGCTGCAGGGCGATATGGACGAGCTGGTGGATACGCTGACCCGCGAAAACCAGGCCGACGAGTTGAAGGCGCTCACCGCCGGCTGAGCGGTCGACCCGTAAGTACGGATTGGCAGCCATGCCCACCCTGCGTTAGTTTGGCGGGATGACTGACCTCTTTACCCCCTCTTCTCAGGTGCTCGCTCAGCAGATTGTCCAATTGCTCGAGCGCGGTGCGTTCCATGATGGCGAACAGGCTGCCGCCGAGGCGTGCGCGCAGTATCCCGACGACGGCGAACTGGCGCGCCTGCGCGGCGTGGCCCTGCTCCAGCTGCAGCGGCCGGCCGATGCCGTGAAAATACTGGAGCAGGCGGCCCAGCTGGCGCCGCAAAGCGTGGAAGTGCAGTGCAACCTCGGCAGCGCCCAGCTCGCCAATGGCGACGCCGACGGCGCCATCGAGCACCTGCGCGCCGCCCTGCGGCAGTCGCCCGGCCACCCGGCCATCCTGTTGACGCTGGGCAACGCCTTGATGGCGGCCGCCCGCTTCCAGCACGCCCGCGAGTCCTATGCCATGGGCACCCATGGCGCGCCGGCCCATCCGGGCCTGCGCCTCAACCTCGCGGCGGCCGAGCTGGAGCTGGGCAACATCGACCAGGCCAAGACGCATACCGACGAAGCCTTGCAGCTGCATCCTCGTTTCGACGCTGCCTATGCCTTGCGCGGCCGCATCCTGCAGACCCAGGGCAGCGGCGCCGAGGCGACCAAGGCGTGGCTGACGGCCGAACGCATTTCGCCGCGCAATCCGCAGTACCCGTTCGCCGCCGGCCAGGTGATGGAGGACAGCGGCGAACTGGCTGCGGCCGCGCAGGCCTACGAGCGCGCGCTTCAACTCAATCCGAACGACGGCCGCACGCTCAGCCAATTGCTGTTCCTGCGCCGCCGCCTGTGCGACTGGCATGACCTGGACGAACTGAGCCAGCGGCTGCAGCAGGCGATTGCCGACGAAACCGCCGTGGTCAGCCCCTTTGTCACGCTGTCCGAAGACATCGATTCCGAGCTGCAGCTGAAGGCCGCCAAGGCGTTTGCCGCCGTGGTCGAGCAGCAGCTTGCCGCGTTGCGCAAGCAGCAGGACTTCAGCCATGCCAAGCCGGCCCCGGACAGTCCGGTGCGCGTCGGTTTCGTGGCCGACGGCTTCAACGATCACGCCACCGGCTTGCTGGTGGTGGCCATGTTCGAGGCGCTCGCCAACGACGACGACCTGGATCTGCACCTGTTCGCCACCACGCGCGACGATGGTGGCTCGATCCGCCGCCGCCTCGCTGCCGCGACCACCATGCACGACGTCTCGGCGCTCAATCCCGCGCAGGTCGCGCAGCGCATCCACGACACGGGCGTGGAAGTACTGGTCGACCTCAATGGTTACTCGGGGCGCGACAACGCCGAACTTTTTGCCCTGCGCCCCGCGCCCATCCAGGTGAACTGGCTGGCTTATGCGGGCAGCATGGGTGCCCCGTGGATGGATTACCTGGTGGCCGACAAGGTCATCGTGCCGGACGATCAGCGCGCCACGGTAAGCGAAAAACTGCTGCGCCTGTCGCGTTGCTACCAGCCCAACGACAACACCCGCGAGGTGGCGCAACCGCCATCGCGCGCCGAGTGCGGCCTGCCCGAGCAGGGAACGGTGTTTGTCTGCTTCAACAACAGCTACAAGATCAATCCCGCCTCGTTTGCCCGCATGATGCTGGTGCTGCAGCAGGTGCCGGACAGCGTGCTGTGGCTGCTCAGCGGCGTGGATGGCGCCGACGACCGCCTGCGCGCCGCCGCCAGCGCGGCCGGCATTGCGCCAGAGCGGCTGGTGTTCCTGCCGCGCATGCCGCACCAGGACTATCTCTCGCGCTACGTGCACGCCGACCTGTTCCTCGACACCCTGCCGTACAACGCGCACACGACCGCCTCCGACGCACTGTGGGCCGGTTGTCCCGTGCTCACCTGCACCGGCCGCACCTTCGCCGGACGGGTCGCCACCAGCCTGCTTCAGCAGCTGGGATTGCCCGAGCTGATCTGCGAGGACGAGGAAGCCTTTATCGCCATGGCGACCCAGCTTGGCAACGATCGCGAGGCGCTGCGCACGCTGCGCCAGCACCTGTCGCAGCAGCGCACGCAGAGCTCGCTGTTCGACATGCAGGGATTCGCCAGCGACTTCCGACGTGCCGTGCAGGCGATGAGTGCGCGCTACCGCATTGGACGCAAGCCGGCCGATCTGGATCTGTAAGCGCTGGCGGCGGCAGGGTTGGGGCGGTTTCTTCACTCCGTCCTTGCCCTGACTAGGGAAAATGCCAAGGGTCTTTACCCAAGGAGTCGCACCATGGGCAAGAAGAAACAGACCTATCGCCACGCCATGGCCGAGCTGCAGCTGGAGCTGGCTGGCCTGCATCGCTGGTTGCAGCGTAGCGGCCACCGGCTGGTGGTGATTTTCGAAGGGCGCGACGCGGCCGGCAAAGGCGGCACCATCAAGGCCATCACCGAGTCCATGGATACGCGCGGCTATCACATTGCGGCGCTGGCCAAGCCTACCGAGGTCGAGTCGTCCCAATGGTATTTCCAGCGCTATGTGGAGCATCTCCCCAGCGCCGGCGAAATCGTGCTGTTCGATCGCAGCTGGTACAACCGCGCGGTGATCGAACCGGCCATGGGCTTTTGCAGCAAGGCCCAGTACAAGGCCTTCATGGCCGCCGTCCCTGCGTTCGAAAAATTGCTCAGCGACGACGGCATCATCCTGCTCAAGTACTGGCTTGCAGTGGATCAGGAGGAGCAGGAAGAACGCTTCGACGAACGCGCCAAGGATCCGCTCAAGCGCTGGAAGCTCTCTTCCACCGACCTTGCCTCGCGCGATAAGTACGAGGAAATCGGCCACCTGCGCGACCTGATGATCGAACGCACCAGTCGACCGCATGCACCATGGTTCGTGGTCGACTTCAATGATCAGAAGCGCGGACGCGTGAACCTGATCCGGCACCTGCTGGAACAGGTGCCGCGCAGCGAAGAGACCATCCCCGAACCCAAGATGCCCAAGCTCAAGGGCAAGCCCAAGGACGAGCAGGTCACGCGCAAGGCGGAATGGGTGCCCGACACGTTCGGCGAGTGAGGCTCAGCCCGCCGCCGCACGCCGCATCTCGCCCAGGTCCAGCTTCTTCATGCCCATGATGGCCGCATGGACGCGTGCCACGCTGGCAGCGTCACCACCGGTCAGCAGCTGCATCATCTCGTCGGGCACCACCTGCCAGGACAGGCCGAAGCGATCCTTGAGCCAGCCGCACTGGCCATTCTTGTCGGCCGCGCCCGCCAGCAGGCCATCCCAGTACTGATCGATCTCTTCCTGCGAGCGGCAGTGCACGACCAGCGACACCGCCTCGTTGAAGCGAAACACGGGGCCGCCGTTCAAGGCTGTGATGTTCTGGCCATCGAGTTCGAAATCCACTGTCATCACCGAGCCCTCGGTGCAGCCGGACGCTGCGGCGCTTGCCGCTGTGTAGCGGGTGGTCATGAGGATGCGCGAATTGGGAAAAATCGACACGTAGAACTGCGCCGCTTCTTCGGCCTGATGGTCGAACCACAGGAACGGCGTGATGCGCTGGAATCGCGTGGACATGCGGCAGTCTCCTTGGTGAAGGACGGCAAGAGGTCGGCCTTATGAGGAAGACGAATAAGGCCGGCCGATTTCGACACGCGGCCTACTCCCCTACGACCCATGTCGCTGCCGCGTGAACGGGGGGCGCCGTGCCAGCGGTTCAAGCTTTGAGCTGCCAAGCCGATAAGACGACTGCCTGAACTCCAGGCACGCGCAGCGGGAGTGCGTCTATGCCAGGAACAGGCCGGGGGGCCGAGCTGGGCAAAGGGGATAGTGCGGCCGATATCGTGTGGCCGTTCGTGATGGTTGTCGTGGTGATGATCGGATTGTGCGTCGCCAGCCTGGACCTCCTGTCGGCGGCGCGCGCCTTCGTGGGCGGCGAAAGTCGCTGGTCCAAGGCCCAGAAGATCGCTGTTTCCAGCCTTCAGCACTATCTGTCCAGCCATGACGAGGCCGATTACCGGCAGTTTCTCGACGCCATCGACGTACCCCTGGGCGATCGCGCGGGACGCGAGGAACTCGATCGCACGTGGCCCGATATGACCGTCGTCGCCGCCGGCTTTCGCCGCGGCGGCACACCGGAAGACGATATTCCCGGCATGGCTCGCCTGTACCGTTATTTTCACGGCGTGGGCAGCATTCGCCGTGCGGTCGATGTATGGGTGGAGGCCGATCGCTCCATCGATCAACTGCTCGCCCTGGGCACCGATGCGCATCGGCGCATCAACACCGACCAGGGATCTGCTGCGTGGGCAGCGGCAGCCAGCGCACATTTGCGCCGCATTGATGAACGCCTTACGCCGTTGGAATACGCCTTCTCAGACGCGCTTGGCAACGCCTCACGCGAGACCTCCAACCTGTTGCGTGTATGGCTCTGCCTCGCCGCGGCGGTGATGGTGCTGGTTGCCACACGGCGCGCGCGGCGCCTGCTCGATGATCGTGTGCGCGTCGCCGATGAACTGCGCGCCAGCGAAGATCGCTTTCAGCTTGCGGTGGCCGGCAGCAACGATGGCCTGTGGGACTGGGACCGCACCACCGGTCACATCTACCTGTCCCCTCGCCTGCGGCAGATGCTCGGACTCAACGTCACGGACGATGGCGCCGCCACCTCGGTATTCCTTTGCATCCATCCGCAGGATCGTCGTCGCGTGATGCGCGCGGTGGCCGCCCACGTGTGGCGCAATCACCCGCTGAACGTGGAATTTCGGGTGCCGCAACGCTATGGCGCACCCCGCTGGTTTCATGCGCGAGGCGCCTCGTCCCGCGACGCGACCGGCAGCTCGCGGCGCATGGCCGGCTCGGTCACCGAGATCACGGAACGACGCAAAGCCGACGCCATGTTGTATGCGGCAAAGGAACGTGCCGAAGTCACCCTGCAGTCGATCGGCGACGCGGTGATCACCACGGATGCCAGGGGTTGCATCGCCTTTCTCAATCCCAGCGCCGAACGCCTTACGCGCTGGAGCACCGATCATGCCCGCGGCCTGGCGGTGGGCGCCATCTGCCAGCTGGTCGAAGAGACCAGCGGCGTGTCCATCGCCGACCCCGTCATGCAGGTGCTGCAAGGACAGCCGGCCTGGAGCCAGCACGACAAGCTCGTCCTGATGCATGCAGGGGGATCAACCACGGCAGTCGACCTGACGGCCACTCCTATCCGCGATCGCAACGGCAATATGGACGGCGTCGTGCTGGTGATGCGCGACGTGAGCCGCGACCGCGAACACGCGGCCCAGCTGAGCTACCAGGCCAGCCACGACGTGCTCACCGGCCTGATCAACCGTCGCGAATTTGAACGCCGTCTTGCGCGCGCCACGACGGCCGCCGAGAGCAACGGGCGCCCATTCACTGTGCTGTATCTGGATCTGGATCAGTTCAAGGT
>NZ_JBFTRY010000131.1:0-10381 GCF_056399745.1 Dyella sp. 01N36 | reverse complement strand
TCTCTTTGGTTACTTTCTCTTGGGCAAGCAAGAGAAAGTAACCCGGCCTCCGGCAGGAGGACGGAAGCCCGCGGCAGGCGAGCCAGATCGCGATAACGCGACAACTAAATACCGAGGCTCTTGGTTCCTGCCGCGCAAGAACTACAAATAGAAACGTTCCCGCGAGCACCCGCCCCTCACCCCAACCCTCTCCCCTGCGGCGAGAGGGAGAAAGTCGCAGTCTGACGGGCACCCAAGCCAGCCGAAAGAAAGCCCACAACCAAACCCAACCCCTTGTCGTACCATCCCCCCACACTCGTTCGAAAGGCCCGAACATGTTGTCCGAAGACGAACTGGCCCTGCTGGAAGCCATTMGSGAAAGYGGCAGCCTSTCCCGCGCSGCMGCMCGCCTYGGCAAAGCSCCMTCSACCATCTCRCAYGCCGCSCGSCAACTCGAARSCCGCTTYGACGCCCTGTTGTTCGACCGCCGCCGCTACCGSCTGCAACTGACTCCCGCCGGCCAATTGCTCGCACTGGAAGCTGCGCGGCTGATGCAGGACGTGTCGCGCCTAAGCCGCCGCGTGAAGCAGATCGCCAGCGGCTGGGAAGACCGGCTGTGGATCGTCACCGATGAAATCATCGAGTTCGAACTCTTCTCACCCGTGATCCGCAGCTTCGATGCTCTGCAATCGGGTGTAGCCCTGCGCATGACGCACGAGGTGCTCGGTGGCACCTGGGAGGCGCTGCGCGATGGCCGTGCCGACCTCATCGTGGGCGCCACCAACGAGCCGCCGGTCATTCCGAAATTGCGCTGGTTCGAATTGGGCGTGATGGATTGGGTGTTCGCCATATCGCCGAGGCATCCGCTGGCCAAGGCTGGCGAGCCGCTGGAACGCGAAGTGGTCACGCGCCACCGCAGCGTGGTGGTGGCCGATTCATCGCGCRGCWCSGSSGGWCGCGCCTAYGGCMTGRTCGGYGGGCAAGCCWCGCTGGCGGTGCCGAGCATGGCGGCAAAGATCCATGCACAGAAAGAAGGCCTCGGCGTGGGCTGGCTGCCTCGCCAGCGCGTCGCCGGCTTGCTCAAGAGCGGCGAACTGGTGGAAAAACGCATGGCCGATCCACGCGAACCCAATGTGCTTTACGTGGCCTGGCGTGGCGACCAGGAAGGACGCGCCCTGTCGTGGTGGCTGGAACAACTGCGCCAGCCGCGCCTGGCCAAGCGACTGGTGCGCGGCATCGAAATCACCGGCTGAGCACGCCGCGTGACGCATCGTGGCAAGCTTGTTCGTGCATCGCGACCAGGAAGGTTTCCATGATCAGCAACCGCTCCATGCCGCCGGGCGTCATCATTCCCGAGCTGGCCTATCCCGATGTCCTGGCGGCCTCGGCCTGGTTATGCCGGGCGCTCGGCTTTCGCGAGCGCTTGCGCATCGGCGATCACCGCGTGCAGTTGATCTATGAGGGCACCTGCATCGTGGTCACGGAACGCGCCGATGGCGGCCACGTGGTCGATCATTCGCACGGTGTGATGGTTCATGTGGCAAATGTCGACGAGCATCATGCGCAGGCCACAGCCAACGGTGCGCGTGTGCTTCGCCCGCCTGCAGACTACCCCTATGGCGAACGCCAGTATTCGCTTGAAGACATCGGCGGCCATCGCTGGACGTTCTCGCAATCGATCGCCGATGTCGACCCTGCCAGCTATGGCGGCATACTGAGCGATACCCACTGAGCCGGAGCCATCATGACACTCGACTCGACTCTCACCGAAGAGCAGCCACTGTTGCAGCCGAAGATGTTCCTGCGCCCCGCCATTGCGTGGGCCACCGTGGCGATGTTCCTGATCTTTGGCTCGGACTGGATGCAGCACCTCAGCAACCACGCCATCGGCATCTCGCTGTTCGCGTGGCTGTTCGTGGTGATCGTATGGGGCTCGTTCGGCGTGGTGCACGAGGCGGAGGAACTGGCGGGCCTGCTCGGCGAGCCGGTAGGCACGCTGGTGCTCACGCTGTCCATCGTGTTGATCGAGGTGGTACTGATCTCCGCAGTGATGCTCGGCGCGGGCGATACGGCGACGCTCGCCCGCGACACCATGTACGCGGTACTGATGATCGTATTGAACGGCGTGGTGGGAATAGGCTTGCTGATCGGCGGCATGCGCCATCACGAGCAGGCGTACAACCTGCATGGCGCCTCCGCCTTCCTCGCGGTGATCATTCCGCTGGCGATGATCGCGCTGGTGCTGCCCAGCTTCACCGCCTCGACCCCGGACGGCTCGCTGACGCCAGTGCAGGCGGTGAGCTTCTCCATCCTCACCATCGGCCTCTATGGCTTATTCCTGTGGCTGCAGACGGGACGCCACCAGGGCTACTTCGTGGCGCCACGCTCGGACACCGACGCGATCGTGCCCGAAGAGCCTCCCGCGCCTCCGCGCCGCGCGCGCAAGGGCGAGATGGCGCTGCATCTGATCATGCTGCTGGTCAACATCCTGCCCATCGTGATTCTCTCCAAGAGCCTGGCCAAGGTGCTCGATTACGGGATCGCGGCGACGGGCGCGCCGCATGCGCTGGGCGGCGTCATCATCGCCATGCTGGTGTTCACGCCCGAAGGCATTTCGGCGCTCATCGCAATACGCCGCGACCAACTCACGCGCGCGATCAACCTGTGCCTGGGCGGCGCTGCATCGACGGTTGGCCTCACCGTGCCGGCCGTACTCGCCATCGGGCTGTTCACGGGCAAACCCGTAGTGCTCGGCCTGCCGCCGGCCAGCATGGTGGTGCTCGCTTCCACCCTGGTGCTGAGCACGCTGACCTTCTCTGGCTGGCGCACCACCATGCTCGAAGGCGCGGTGCACCTGTCGATGTTTGTGGTGTTCCTGGTGCTGGTGTTCAGCCCTTGAGAGTGTGAGCGCGCTTGTGCGCAAGCGCGCTCCATCGCTCAGGCGACGCGGGCGCCGGCGCGTACGAGATAGTAGACGGCGAACATGCCCTGCGGGTCGGTCCACTCATGGGCAATGGCGAGACCCGCCTTGCCGGCCAGCGCGGCGAAATCCTCGGGCGAGTACTTGCAGCTGTATTCCACCTGCATCGCCTCCTCCGCAGTGAAACCCACCTGCTGCTTGCCCACGCGCACCTTCTGGTCCTTGCTGCTGACGATGAAGGTTTCGATGCGGCCAGCCATCGCGTTGTAGTGCGCGCGATGACGGAACGCCGACAGGTCGAAGTCGCTGCCCAGTTCGCGGTTCAGACGCATCAGCAGGTTGAGGGTGAACTCCGCGGTGACGCCCGCCTTGTCGTTGTACGCCGCCTCGATGGTGGCGGTGTCCTTCTTCAGGTCGGCGCCGATCAGGATGCCGCCGTTGTCGCCCATCTCGCCGCGCATCTTGCGCAGCAGTTCGGCGGCGTCGCGCGCCTCGAAATTGCCGATGGTGGAGCCGGGGAAATAGATCACCGTGCGGCGCGGCGCACGCGGCGGGATCGGCAAGCGCAGCGGACGGGTAAAGTCCGCATGCAAGGCTTGCACCGGCACGCCCGGGAAGCGCTCGTTCAAGGCCTGGGTGCTGTTGCGCAGCGGCTCGGCGGAAATCTCCACCGGCACGTAGGACACCGGCGCGTGCAGATGTTCGAGCAGCATGCGCGTCTTGATCGCGTTGCCGCTGCCGTATTCGACCAGGCGCACGTCCTCGCCCAATACATCGGCGATATCGMCCGCATGCGCATCCATCAGCGCGATCTCGGCGCGCGTCAGGTAGTACTCGGGTTGCTCGCAGATCTCTTCGAACAACTGCGAGCCACGCTCGTCATAGAACAACCAGGAGGGCAATCGCTTGGGCTGCGCGCGCAGCCCGCGCTGCACGATGCCGAGCAGGTCGTCGACCGGTGGGCGGCGGTCATCGTCGCGGATATCGAAAGCTTGCACACTCATCGGTCCTGTCCCAGGCGTATCCCCATGAACTGCCAGCGGGCATGGGGAGGAAAGAAATTCCGGTACGTCGCACGTAGGTGTTCGCGGGGCGTCGCGCAAGAGCCACCGCGCAATACCCACTGTCCGTTCATGAATTTGCCGTTGTATTCGCCCAGCGCGCCAGCCAGCGGCCGGAAGCCGGGATAGCTCACATAGGGTGAGGCCGTCCATTCCCAGACATCGCCAAAAATCTGGAGCAGGCCGTCCCCGCCCTTCGCTGCTTGGGGATGGAACGACGTGGTATCAAGTAGGTTGCCCTGCACCGGCAAGGTGGCAGCCGCACTTTCCCACTCCGCTTCGGTGGGCAGGCGCATGCCGGCCCAGCGCGCAAACGCGTCGGCTTCGAAGTAGCTGATATGGCTCACCGGCGCATTCGGGTCGATCGCCTGCACGCCGGCCAGGGTGAATTCGCTGGCGAGATCTTCCTGCCAGTAGAACGGCCGCTGCCATTGTTCGCGGCTTATGGTGTCCCACCCTTCGGACAACCAAAGCGAGGGCTCCTCATAACCGCCGTCGTGCACGAAGGCCGCGTACTCGGCATTGGTCACCGKCCGGTTCGCCAGCGCATGCGGCTGCAACAGGCTGCGGTGCCGTGGCGATTCGTTGTCGAACGCGAAACCGCCGCCGCGGTGGCCGATCTCCACGATGCCCTCCTGGCCCGCGATGAAGCTCATGGGCACCGAGGTCGTCGCCGACGACGAGCTCAGCGGAGCGGTGTAGGCAGGCAGCAGCGGGTTGATGAAAAACGCATGCTTGATGTCGGTGAGCAATAGCTCCTGGTGCTGCTGTTCGTGCTCCAGCCCCAGTTCAATGATGCCCATCGTGGTGGCGTCCACATCCCGCGACAGCCAGTCGCTGACCGCCTCGTCCACCTTCGCGCGGTAGTCGCGTATCTGCGCGACGCCCGGGCGCGAGAGCAGGCCGCGGCGCGGGCGGGCGTGCATCGGACCCACACTCTGGTAGTAGGAGTTGAACAGGTAGTTCCACTCCGGATGCGGCGACCGGTAAGCCGGATCGCGCTCGAGCACGAAGCGTTCGAAGAACCAGGTGGTGTGCGCAAGATGCCACTTCGCGGGGCTGGCGTCCGGCATCGACTGCACCATCATGTCTTCGGGGGTGAGCGACGCACACAAGGCCATGCTGCGGGAGCGGATTCTCCGGAATCGCAGCGTCAGCGCCTCGGCTTGCGCGGCCGAATGCGCCAAGGTCATCGGGGCCTCCGGGAGGCGGTCACGGGGCCGTCGGACATGCCAGAGATTTTATGAAGACTCATACCGCGATCATTGCGCCGTGACATACGTAAACGATGCCGGACAGAACGTTCAAACGGTGTGATGTGAAGATGGCGAAACGTTGAAAAGTGCGCACCCGCGATGCTCCTTTGGTATCGCCACTGCCACAAAAAAGAAACCCGGCGCCAGGCCGGGTTTCTTCCGTATCAACGAACGCCTGCGCGATCAGTGACCGTAGTAGCGGTAGCCGCCGCGATTGTAGTAGCCGCGGTCGTGGTAACCACCGTGATGGTAGTAGCCGCCATGGCCACCCACCACGACGCCTACGGCCGGGTAAACCACCGGGCCACCGTAGACGGGACCGCCGTAGACGACCGGAGCCGGCGCGTAATACACCGGCGGAGGCGGTGCGTACACCACCGGGGCCGGAGCGTAATAACCCACGCCAACGGCCGGCAGACCGATGCCCACGTTCAAGCTGACGTGGCCCGCGAACGCCGGGGCAAYGGCGACACAGCCAACGATCATGGCCGCGGCCACTGCAACGCGCTTGATGGTGGAAATCTTCGTCTTATTCATGAGTTTGTCTCCCAAGGGAGGCTTGATTCCGACAGAAGGATTGGACGTTGCCTTCTATCGCTCTTTGCCGGGATCAATGCTGTGACTTTTGCGCTGAATCCGGACTGAGTAGAAAGCGTGAAAATGCTTAACGCCTGGCCTTGTTCCTGACGTGGTTCACACTCTCGCCCCAAGGCGATTCCTGGGGATGCAGGCGCAGCAGCCAGCAGCCGTGGATATCGGACCGGCGGGTGAAATCAAACGGGATGCTGGGGGCACTCCAGTCCTCGATGATGAACCGTTCAGCCAGCGCCTCATGGTTCAGCTTGAAGCGGCGGAAGTTGTTCGAAAACACGATCACGCCATCGCTGGAAAGACGTTCCGCGCAAGCCAGCAGGAGCTGGGCGTGATCGCGCTGGACATCGAAGTCTTCCGCCCGCTTGGAGTTGGAGAAGGTCGGCGGGTCGACATAGATCAGCCCGTAGCGTTCCTTGTCCTGCTTGAGGAAGCTCATCGCGTCTGCCTGCATCAGGCGATGCTTGCCGCCGGTGAAGCCATTGAGCGCAAGATTGCGCGACGCCCAGTCCAGGTAGGTGGCCGACAGGTCCACGCTAGTGGTATCGCGCGCCTCGCCCGCCGCCGCATAGACGCTGGCCGTCGCCGTATAGGCAAACAGGTTGAGGAAGCGGCGGCCCGAGGCCAGCTCGCGGAGCTTGCCGCGCACCAGCCGGTGGTCGATGAACAGGCCGGTGTCCAGGTAATCGGTAAGGTTGGCAAGGAAGCGCAGGCCGCCTTCGGCCACCTCGATGAACTCGCCACGCTGGTCGAACTGGCCGTACTTGGAGCCGCCCTTGCCGCGCTCACGCGTCTTCAGCGCAATGCGGTCGCGCGGGACGCCCAGCACTTCGCCGGCCACGCGCACGATCTCGCGCAGGCGGTGGCGTGCCGTTTCGACGGGGATCTCGGCCGGTGCCCGGTACTCCTGGATGTGCAGCCAGGGCTCCGCGCCTTCCCTGCCGTAGACGTCGATGGCGGCCGCGTATTCGGGCAGGTCCTGGTCGTAAGCGCGCCAGCAATGGATGTCTTCGCGGTCAAGGCGCTTGCGCAGGTTGCGCAGGTTCTTTTCGAGGCGATTGCGCAGCATCTGCGCGCCTTCGGAAAGCGGCTTCACTTCGCGCGGGGTCTCGCTGCGCGCGTGCAGTTCAAACACCAGCAGCTGCGTTTCCAGGGCGCCGTTGTAGAGCGCGTATTTCTTTTCGGCGCGCAGCGGGATCGCCTGCCCCAGTTCCGCATCGCCTGCCAGCACGGCGGCGCGCCAGCCGGCAAAGCGCTCGCGCAGGGTTTCGCCCAGGGCGCGGTAAAGGCGCGGCATTTCCACGCGGTCGCCCAGACGCTCGCCGTACGGCGGGTTGGTGATCACCAGTCCGCGCGTATAGCCCGGCGGCGGCGACACATGGGTGGCGTCGTGCTTGTCTAGCGTGAGGAAGCCGGCGACGCCCGCTTCCTGCGCATTGCGCTTGGCCGTCTGCACCATGCGCGAATCCGCATCGCTGCCGAAGAAGCAGCTACGCAGGGAACGCAGGCCCGCTTCGGCACGCTGGCGCGCGTCATCGAGCAGGCTGCGCCAGACGGCGATGTCGTGCTGCGCCCAGCCCAGGAAACCGTAGTACTCGCGGTGCAGGCCAGGTGCCACATCCGCGGCCATCCAGGCGCCTTCGACCAGCAGCGTGCCCGAGCCACACATGGGATCGAGCAGCGCGCCGCCTTCGGCATAGATCTCCGGCCAACGCGCGCGCAACAACATCGCAGCGGCCAGGTTTTCCTTCAGCGGTGCTTCGCCCTGCACTTCGCGCCAGCCACGGCGATGCAGCGGCGAGCCGGCCAGGTCGAGCGACAGCGTCGCGCGGTCACGGCGCAGGCGAAGATTGATGCGCACGTCCGGCTCGTCGGTATCCACAGCGGGGCGCGAACCATCGCGCTGGCGGAACTGATCGACCACTGCGTCTTTCACGCGCTGGGCGATGAACTGGCTATGGGTGAGCTTGCTCTGCGCCGAATTGGCGTCGACCGCCAGGGTGGCGTGCGAGGCGAGGTGCTTTGACCAGTCGATCGCCTGCACGCCCGCGTAAAGCGCGTCGTCCGTGGCGGCGTCGAAGTCGGCCAGCGGCAATAGCACACGGCTGGCCAGGCGCGACCACAGGCAGGCCCGGTAAGCGGTCTCCAGCGTGCCGGCGAAATGCACGCCGGCCAATGCCTCGCGCACGTCTTCGGCGCCCAGCGCCACCAGTTCGTCGCGCAGCAGGTATTCGAGGCCCTTGGGGCACGTGGCAAAGAAAGCGCTCATGCGGCCGCCAAAGAAGTAAGGAACAAGCCGAACTGGTCGACGATGCGATCGACGCTGTCGCTCAGGCGGTGGTCGTCATCGACCACGATCAGAGGCAGTCGACGGCGGGCGGAGAAGCTGATCACCCCTTCGGGCGGGCAGACGTCATCGCGCCAGCCGTGGTAGAGCAAGGTGGGCACGCCCTCGGCCAGATCGAATGCCTGGCGGTAGCCGGGGATCTCGCTGGGCGTCGCCAACAGGAACAGGCCGGCCACCGGGCGCTGCAACGAGGCCAGGCCGGACACGAAGGAACCCATGCTGGAACCGACCAGGATCGGCGGCGCGTCGAGCGTATCGATGGCCGCCAGCAGACGCTCCACGCGCGGAGCCACCGAACCCGCGTAGCCCGGCAGGTCGTCGCTGCGATAGTCCGGACGCTGGGTTTTCCAGCCCAGGGACTCGGCGAAGCCGGCCAGCACGCTGACCTTGGTGGCGTCCGGACCGGAATCCGAACCGTGCGAAAGAATGATCTGGCCGCGCATCGCGGTCTCCACTACTGCGTCCATCTGGCCGCGCATGGTAACAGGCGACGTCCCGGCCCACCGTCGCTAGACTGCCAGCCCATGCCTCTGACCATCACAGATCAGCCCCTCCCCTACGTCTCCCTGCTGCCAGAGCGTCCCGCTGACGCGGTGGAGATGGTGGTCATCCACTGCACCGAACTACCCGATCTGGCCACGGCCCGCGAGTACGGCGAGCGTGTGCTCTATGACAGCGGCGCGGGCGCCAGCGGGCATTACTACATCGACCGCGACGGCAGCATTTACCGCTATGTGCCAGGCACCCGCGTGGCCCACCACGTGCGCGGCCACAACCCGTATTCCATCGGCATCGAACTGGTGAACCTGGGTCGCTACCCGGAGTGGTGGGATTCCCGCCGCCAGACCATGACCGAGCCCTACCCGCCTGCCCAGCTCGCCGCGCTGCGTGCCCTGCTGGCCCAGCTGAGGCAGGACTTCCCTCGCCTGCAGCTGATCGCCGGCCACGAGCAGCTGGACACGGACCGTCTGCCGGCCACCGACGATCCGGCCCTGGATGTGCCGCGCAAGCTCGATCCAGGCCCGCTGTTCCCCTGGGCCGAGGTGCT
Organism: Dyella sp. 01N36; assembly: GCF_056399745.1. Classification (NCBI taxonomy): domain Bacteria; kingdom Pseudomonadati; phylum Pseudomonadota; class Gammaproteobacteria; order Lysobacterales; family Rhodanobacteraceae; genus Dyella; species Dyella sp. 01N36. The sequence goes on along the minus strand of NZ_JBFTRY010000131.1, from coordinate 1,179 downwards.
GGAAGGCAGTGGGCTGACCCGATGGACCCCGCCTAACGGCTAGACGTCAGCGGGGGCGAATGGCGAGCCAGCGCCACGGCCAGCATCACGGCGACGCGCGCCTGCGGGCTGCTGCGCCAACAGGTGGCGCCCAGCAGGGTGCTGATCTGCAGGAGCACGTCGTCGACCTCAACGCCGGCGAGTTGGTCCAGCGTGCTGATGCCGATCTGCTCCAGGCGGGATACCACCGCCAGGCCAACGCCTGGCACATCCAGCAGGCATTGGCGTTCCCAGTCTGAAAAGTGTTCCATCACCGCCCCCTTGGTCGTGGAGCGATGAATACCGTCGGCGCTATCCGCCCGTCTGCCAGCCCTTCCCGACCGCGACGGTCGGCGCGTCGCTATAATTCCCGGCCACCTATACCGAGCCTGCTCTCCATGACGGAAAACCACGTCCGCGAACTCGTCGACCTGCTCGAACTGGAGCGTCTGGAGGACAACCTGTTCCGCGGCCAGAGCCGGGACATCGGTACGCATTTCGTGTTCGGCGGCCAGGTGCTGGGCCAGGCCTTGTCTGCCGCCCAGCGCACCGTGGATGCCGATCGCGAAGCCCATTCGCTGCACGCCTATTTCCTGCGCGCGGGCGACATCAAGGCGCCCATCGTCTACAACGTGGAGCGCACGCGCGACGGCGGCACGTTCTCCTCCCGCCGGGTGGTGGCGATCCAGCACGGCCAGCCCATCCTCAACGGATCGATTTCCTTCCAGGTGCCGGAGACCGGCTTCGAGCATCAGTCCTCGATGCCCGAAGTGCCCATGCCCGAGGACATCGAGCCGATGCAGGCCGTGCCGCCGGAGCAGCTGACCAAGCTGCCGGAGAAGCTGCAGCGCTGGCTGGGCGTGGATGCGCCGTTCGAATTTCGCCATGTCTGGCCGCAGGACAAGCTGCATCCGACCAAGCGGCCGCCGATCCAGCACATCTGGTTCCGTCTTACCGCGCCGGTCAGCGATTCGCCGATGCTGCAGCGCTCGCTGCTGGCCTATGCCTCGGATTTCAACCTGATCGGCACGGCCACCCTGCCGCACGGCATCTCCTACTACACGCACAACGTGCAGATGGCGAGCCTGGACCATGCGCTGTGGTTCCATCGCCCGTTCCGGGTGGACGAGTGGCTGCTCTACTCGTTCGACAGCCCGACCG
>NZ_JBFTRY010000130.1:0-10504 GCF_056399745.1 Dyella sp. 01N36 | reverse complement strand
GGGTGCGCTCCCACAAAGTACGGCCGCTGCGGCTCGCGGGCTCAGCGGCAGGCGTCGATGGCTTCCGACAGGCGTTCCACTGGGACAATTTCCATGTCCCCGACTTTCGACTTCTTCGGCGCATTCGCCTTCGGCACGATGGCCTTCTGAAACCCATGATGCGCTGCTTCCTTCAAGCGCTCATCGCCATTGGGCACCGGCCGGATCTCTCCGGACAAACCCACCTCGCCGAACGCGACGGTCTTCTCCGGTAACGGTCGATCGCGCAGTGACGAGAGCACGGCCAGCAGCACCGGCAAATCGGCAGCGGTTTCCTGCACGCGGATGCCGCCGACCACGTTGACGAAGACGTCCTGATCATACGCCGCCACGCCGCCGTGGCGATGCAATACCGCCAGCAACATGGCGAGACGGTTTTGCTCCAGGCCCAGCGCAACGCGGCGCGGATTGCCCAGCGAGGACTGGTCCACCAGCGCCTGCACTTCGACCAGCAAGGGACGCGTGCCTTCGCGCGTCACCATCACAGCGCTGCCCGAGGTCGGGCCGCTGTGGGCAGAGAGGAAAATCGCCGACGGATTGGGTACTTCGCGCAAGCCTTTTTCCGACATCGCGAACACACCCAGCTCGTTCACCGCACCGAAGCGGTTCTTGAAGGCGCGCAGCACGCGGAAGCGGCTGCCGGATTCGCCTTCGAAATAAAGCACGGCATCCACCATGTGTTCGAGCACGCGAGGACCGGCGATGCCGCCCTCTTTCGTCACGTGTCCGACCAGGAATACCGATGTGCCGGTTTCCTTGGCGAAGCGCGTGAGCTTGGCCGCCGATTCGCGTACCTGGCTGACGGAACCGGGCGCCGCGGTGAGCAGTTCCGTCCAGATCGTCTGGATGGAGTCGATCACCAGCACGCGCGGGCGGGTGCTCAGGGCCTGTTCGATGATCCGCTCGATACAGGTTTCCGCCAGCGCATGCAGCGGCGCCAGCGGGAGATCGAGTCGCTGCGCACGAGAGGCGACCTGGCCGAGTGATTCCTCACCCGTCACGTAGACGCTGGGAATCCGCGCGCCCAGCGTCCCCAGCATCTGCAACAGCAAGGTCGATTTGCCGATGCCCGGATCGCCGCCGATCAGCACGACTGAACCATCCACCAGGCCACCGCCCAATACGCGGTCCAGCTCGCCAATGCCGGTGAGCGTGCGCATTTCCGCATCCAGCGCCACCGCCGTCAGCGGCGTCACCTTGGGCGAACCGGCCGCCGCGCCTGCGTAGCCGGTGGTGCTGCGCGCGGCGCCGGCGGATTTCACGGCAGGATGCACCACAATTTCGCTCAGCGTATTCCACACGCCGCAGTCCACGCACTGGCCCTGCCATTTGGAATGCTCCGCCCCGCAGTCGGTGCAGACATAGGCGGTCTTGGCTTTGGCCATGCTTGGATTCCTGATCGGAGGTGCGGGCGAATGACCCAGCTTAGCGGGCCGGCATCGCATACCGCGAGACATTCGGTCTGCGTGGATTGAGCGCCTTGCGCCCGCTCAGGCTTCGTCTTCCACGAACAACACGCGCTTGGTCATGCCGCAGGTGAGGTCATAGGAGATCGTGCCCGCTTGTGCGGCGATGATTTCCACCGGCAGCTCCGGACCCCACAGCGTCACGCGGTCGCCCACTTTGGCGTGCGGCGCGTCGCGCAGATCCAGGGTGATCAGGTCCATCGATACGCGACCGATCAAGGGCACCTGGCGATCGCCCACCCGCACCGGCGTACCGGCCACCGCACTGCGTGGATAACCGTCGCCGTATCCCACTGCGGCCACACCCACGGGCATGTCTTCGGGGCAGGTCCAGGTGCCGTTGTAGCCGATGTGCTCGCCTTTGCCGATGCGATTGATCGCGATCAGCCGCGTGCTCAGCGTCATGGCCGGACGGAAGCCGAAATCGGCGCCGGTTTTGCCATCCACGACGGAAAGGCCATAGAGCAGGCCGCCGGTACGCACCCAGTCGCCGCGCGCTTCGGTCCAGCCCAGCACTGCTGCGGAATTGGACAAGGAGCGCGGCCCGCTCAACCCGCGGGTGGCGTCATTGAAACGACGGATTTGCGCGGGCGTTTCGATGCCGTCGAACACTTCCGATTCGGCGAAGTGAGTCAGCAGGCCGATCTCCGGATCGATGCCGGGCATGGCGGCCAGCTGTGCGTGGACGAAGGCGACGGTTTCCGGCGCAAAGCCCAGGCGATGCATGCCGCTGTCCACTTTCAGCCAGACGCGCAGCGGACCACGCGATGGCGAAGCTTCCTTCAGCCAGCGCAATTGTTCTTCGTGATGGATCGCGGCATCGAGATTCAGGCGCTGCATCTCGGCGATGTCGCTGGCGTGATCCGGACCGGAGAGCACCACGATGCGCTGGCGATGTCCTGCCGCGCGAAGGCGCAAACCATCACCCAGGGCCGCTACCGCAAAGGCATCCGCCTCGCCATCGAGCGCACGCGCGACGCGCTCCAGGCCATGCCCGTACGCATCCGCCTTGACCACCGCCATGACCTTGGCCGGCGCGGACATCTGCTTGATGCGGGCGAGGTTGTGGCGCAAGGCGCCCAGATGGATGGTGGCGACGGTAGTGCGACTCATGCCTGGCTTTGCGCCCGACCGGGCACGGTGAGGAGTGGGAAAAGTTGGGCCGGAGGGCCTGGAGCAGGACTGGAAGCTTACCAGTCCTGTCCGGCCATCCGGCCCGATGCGCCCAACCTAGCCTGCCGGTCCGGCACTCCCGGGGCGCCCCCGTGGCAATCCCCGGGCAACGGCTACCCTCACCAGTAGCCACACCACCCAACATGGTGTTCAGTGATTGTCGCGCGACTGGCAACGCTCCACGGCGACACGACGTGCCTTGTCGTACTCGTGCTGGGTCATCGCACCGGATGCCAGCGCATCCTGCAGGTCGGTCATCTGCTTGCCGCAGGTCTCGTTGTTCTGCACTACGCGAGTGCTGCTGCCACAGCCGGCGAGTGCCAGCGATGCGGCGACGAGAAGCGCAGGAATGATGATTCGGTTCATGGCATCGCCCTCACAAGACGCCCAGGACCAGGAGCACGATCAGGATGATCACGATCAACCCCAGTCCGCCGCTCGGGCCATAACCCCATCCGCGGCTATACGGCCAGGTCGGCAGCGCGCCAAGCAGAAGCAACACGACGATGAGTAGGAGGATAAGCGACATGTGTTGTGCCTCGTCCGGGAAACCGGTGACGAGGTTGCACCGCAGGATGTGAATCCGGCACGGGATTCATGTGCACTGGATGCATATGCCGGGGACGGTACAGGTGCCGTTCCTTTAACGAAACGGGACCTGTACGTCGGACGAGGCGCTTATTCGAATGCGCCTACGAAAGAATCGGGCGCGTAATTCTCGAACTTGGTGTAGTGACCGAGGAAGGTCAGCTTCACCGTGTCGGTGGGGCCGTTACGCTGCTTGCCGATGATGATTTCGGCCAGTCCGCGGTCGGGCGATTCCTTGTTGTAGTACTCGTCGCGGTAGATGAACATGATCACGTCCGCGTCCTGCTCGATAGCGCCTGATTCGCGCAGGTCGGACATCATCGGACGCTTGTCGGCACGCTGTTCCAGCGAGCGGTTCAACTGCGACAGGGCAATCACCGGGCAATTGAGTTCCTTGGCGAGACCCTTGAGCGAGCGCGAGATTTCCGAGATCTCGGTCGCGCGGTTTTCCTTCATGCCCGGCACCTGCATCAGCTGCAGGTAGTCGATCACGATCAGTCCGAGGCCGCCGTGCTCGCGATGCAGTCGGCGCGAACGCGAACGCAGCTCGACCGGCGAGAGACCGGGCGTGTCATCGATGAAGATCTTCGCTTCGGACAGCAAGGCAATCGCATTGGTGACGCGCGGCCAGTCTTCCTCGGCCAGGTCGCCATTGCGCAGGTGCTGCGCGTGGATGCGGCCGACCGAGGAAATCATACGGAAGGCCAACTGCGAGGCCGACATTTCCATCGAGAAGATGGCCACGGCCTTCTTGCCGCGCATCGCCGCCGCTTCGGCGATATTCACCGAGAATGCCGTCTTGCCCATCGAAGGGCGCGCCGCGACGATGATCAAGTCGGACGGCTGCAAACCCGAGGTGAGTTCGTCCAGATCCGAAAAGCCGGTGGAGATGCCGGTGAGCTGGCCCTTGTTCTCGAAGCGTTCGGAGAGGATGCGGAAGGCGTCCTTCACGGCCTCGCGCATCGACACGGTGTCTTTCTTGCCGCGCGCACCGGACTCGGCGATCTTGAAGACGGCCTGCTCGGCGCGCTCCAGCACCTCCTGCACGCCCATGCCATCGGGCTGGTAGCCGTCCTCGGTGATGCCGGTGCCGGCGTCGATCAGCTGGCGCAACACCGACTTCTCGCGCACGATTTCCGCGTAGGCGGCAATGTTCGCCGCACTCGGCGTGGTGTTGGCCAGTTCGATCAGGTAGGCGGCGCCACCGACCATGTCGGCCAGGCCGTTGGCCTCGAACCAGTCGCCCAGGGTCACCGCGTCGCACGGCATGCCCTTGCCCGCCAGCTCGGTGATGGCGCGCCAGATCAGGCGATGGTCCTTGCGGTAGAAATCCTGCTCGGCGAGGCGGTCGGCCACCTTGTCCAGCGAATCGGGCGACAGCATGAGGCCGCCCAGCACCGCTTGTTCCGCGTCGATCGAATTCGGCGGTACGCGCAGTGCATCGATGCTGGACAAAGGTTTGCGCTCGGAACGACCGCGGCGCTCGGGGCGGTCGGAACGATCGGAAACGAAGGACATCGAGATTCCTCGCAGCGGTTAGCTGCATTGCCGGCGGCGTGCTGGGTACAGAGCATACGCGGCGCCATCTCAGGCGACGAGACAATAACTCTGTGGATAAGCTGTGGTTCGTTGTGGATAAGCCGCTTACCAAACCCCGAAAAGCAGACGGGCGCCTTGAAGGCGCCCGTCTGGGACTTGCAAGCGACGGGGCGACTTACTTCTCGCCGACCACGATCACCTTGACCTGAGTCTGCACGTCGGCATGCAGAGCGATCACCACCTCGAACTCGCCGGTGTGGCGGATCGGGCCCTCGCCCTGGATCACTTCGCCCTTGTGCACGTCATGACCGGCGGCCGCGAGGGCCTCGGAGATTTCGCGCGGACCGACCGAGCCGTACAGCTTGCCTTCCGGACTGGCGTTGGCGGTGATGGTCACCGACACGCCTTCCAGCTTGGCCTTGCGGCCTTCGGCGCCGGACAGCTGCGAGGCAGCCTTGGCTTCGTACTCGGCGCGGCGCTTCTCGAAAGCTTCGAGGTTGGCGGCGTTGACCGGCACGGCCTTGCCCTGCGGCAGCAGGTAGTTACGGCCATAACCCGGCTTCACGCTGACCTTGTCGCCAAGGTTGCCGAGGTTGCGGACTTTTTCGAGAAGAATCAGTTCCATGGGTATTCCTTTTCGTTAGCACCGGTGTGGCCCGGCGCAGCCTGGACGGTTGTCCGAAGAGTCTTTCACTCCTTCTCCCCTGCGGGGAGAAGGCTGGGATGAGGGGCCAATCTTGCGGCATGGCTAAATCGAAGCGAGCTTCGTAGCAGCTATATCGCGAGCACCCGCCCCTCATATCAGTCCTCTCCCCGGAGGGGAGARGAAGTTAAAAGCGCACGACTTAGACGTCGTGGTTATCCGTGTACGGCAGCAGAGCCAGGAAGCGGGCGCGCTTGATAGCGGTCGCCAGCTGACGCTGGTAGCGAGCCTTGGTGCCGGTGATGCGGCTGGGAACGATCTTGCCGTTCTCGGTCACGTACTGGCGCAGGGTGTTGAGATCCTTGTAGTCGATCTCTTTGACTTTTTCGGCCGTGAAGCGGCAGAACTTGCGGCGGCGGAAGAACTTAGACATGTCTTGGCTCCTGATCAGTCGTCGCTGTCGCGATCGTTGTCGCGGTCTTCGCGGTCACGGCGTGCCGGACGCTCGTCACCGTCGCTATCGTCATCGCGGCGACGCGAGGACTTGGCGTCATCCTTTTCCTTGGACTTCAGGATGAAGGACTGCTCGGTATCGGCTTCGTCACGGCGAACCACCAGGTGGCGCAGCACGGCGTCGTTGAAGCGGAAGCCCGACTCGAGCTCGTTCAGCGCGTTCTGGCTCACTTCGATGTTGAGCATGACGTAGTGAGCCTTGGCCAGGTTCACGATGGGATACGCCAGCTGACGGCGGCCCCAGTCTTCCAGGCGGTGGATCTTGCCGCCGTCGGTCTCGATCAGCGCCWTGTAGCGCTCGATCATCGCCGGAACCTGTTCGCTCTGGTCAGGGTGGACCAGAAACACGACTTCGTAATGTCGCAGGGACATCGTGTGGTAACTCCTTGTGGATGCGGCCCTTTCAGGCCTGGCAGCCTCCCGCACTATGCGGTGAGGCAAGGTTCCATCCATGCCTTGACGGCCTGGACAGAAGCGGAAGTGTAAGGGATTTCAGGGGTTTGGGGCAAGCAGATGACGATCTGCCTGCGCGCGCAGTGTCTCAGCCGACGGTGAAACTCTCGCCGCAACCGCATTCGCCGGTTGCGTTGGGGTTGTGAAAGACGAAGCTCGCGTTGAGGCCCTGGCGCTGGAAGTCGATTACGGTGCCGTCGATCAGGGGCATGCTCTTGCCGTCGACGATGAGCTTCACGCCGTCTACCTCGACCATCTCATCGCCCTCACCCACCACTTGAGCCAGGTCGACCACGTAGCCGAAGCCGGAGCAGCCGGTCTTCTTCACGCCAAAGCGCACACCCGCGGCACTGGGCGTGCCGGCAAGGAAGGAGCGCATGCGTTCGCTGGCGGCGGGCGTGATGGTGATGGTCATGGGCGTTGCGACTACCGGAAGGGGAGATTGTCCGAAATCAGACGTTAAGGGTCGAACCTGAACGATCCGTAGATTATCATGCAAGGTTCGTCTTACGTGCCGATATGCCGGCACTCAGCAGGAGTTTCAATCCAATGACGGCGGTTAGCCCGATTCTATCGAGCGTGAAGCAGGCTCTTTCCGGCAGCATCGCTGCCGGCAGCACCGTGACCGTGCGCGGCTGGGTCCGCACCCGGCGCGATTCCAAAGCGGGCCTCTCGTTCGTCAATGTGAGCGACGGCTCCTGCTTCGACCCCATCCAGGCCGTGGTCACCAGCGAAGTGTCCAACTACGAGAGCGAGGTGAAGCACCTCACCGCCGGCGCGGGCGTGATCGTCACCGGCACCCTGGTCGCTTCGCAGGGCAAGGGCCAGAGCTTCGAGATCCAGGCGACGGACGTCATCGTCACCGGTTTCGTCGACGATCCGGAAACCTACCCGATCCAGCCCAAGCAGCACTCGATGGAATTCCTGCGCGAAGTGGCGCACCTGCGCCCGCGCACCAACCTGTTCGGCGCCGTGACCCGCGTGCGCCACACGATGATGACGGCGATCCACCGCTGGCTCACCGAGCAGGGCTTCTTCTGGATTAATACGCCGATCATCACCACCTCCGACGCGGAAGGTGCGGGCGACATGTTCCGCCTGTCCACGCTGGACCTGGCCAACCTGCCGCGCACGCCGGATGGCAAGATCGATTTCCGCAAGGATTTCTTCGGCCGCGAAGCGTTCCTGACCGTGTCCGGCCAGCTCAACGTCGAGGCTTACTGCCTGGCGATGAGCAAGGTGTACACCTTCGGCCCGACCTTCCGCGCCGAGAACTCCAACACGCCGCGCCACCTGGCCGAGTTCTGGATGGTGGAGCCGGAAATCGCCTTCGCCGACCTCAACGCCAACGCCGACTGCGCCGAGGGTTTCCTCAAGGCCATCTTCAAGGCCGTGCTGGATGAGCGTCAGGACGACATGGCGTTCTTCGCCGAGCGCGTGCAGCCCGATGCGATCAGCCGTCTGGAAGCCTTTATTGCCGAACCGTTCGAACGCATCGATTACACCGAGGCGGTGGAAATCCTGAAGAAGTCCGGGCAGAAATTCGAATTCCCGGTCGCCTGGGGCATCGACCTGCAGACCGAGCACGAGCGCTATCTCGCCGAGAAGCACGTCGGTCGCCCGGTGGTGGTGATGAACTACCCCGAGCAGATCAAGGCGTTCTACATGCGCCTCAACGACGACGGCAAGACCGTCGCCGCGATGGACGTGCTGGCCCCGGGCATCGGCGAGATCATCGGCGGTGCGCAGCGCGAAGAGCGCCTGGATTACCTTGACCGCCGCATGACGCAATTCGGTCTCGATCCGGCCACCTACGGCTGGTACCGTGATCTGCGCCGCTATGGCACGGTGCCGCACGCTGGCTTTGGCCTGGGCTTCGAGCGCCTGCTGGTATACGTGTGCGGCCTGTCCAATATCCGCGATGCCATTCCCTTCCCGCGTGCGGCGGGTACAGCCGAATTTTGAGATCCCTCATGCGTTATCGACTGATCACTGCCACCGCCCTGTTCGCGCTCACCGTGCTGGCGAGCGGCTGCCATAGCGTGAAAGCGCTGGTGCCGCCCAATCTGCGCCCGCCCGAAAATGGCAACGGCAGCCTGGATCAGGCGAAGCAAGCCCTGCAGCAGGCCACGCCCTGCTGCACGACCTTTGCCGACTTCTCCTACCAGGACGCCCTGCCCTGGCAGCCCAAGAAGTTCGCGCTGGGACCGGGCAGCATGGTGGCCAACCTCAATGGGGACCGCAGCTACTTCCTGAGTTTCAGCCTGCCGCGCGAATCGCAGCTGCCGTACCGCGTGGCGGTGAAGTCAGAATTGAACGGCCGCTGGCTGCGCGCCAGCTATCTGTTTGCGCCGACGCTGGTGGTGCTGGACGAAGCGTTCCAGCCGATCGACAGCAAGGACGTGAGCCTGTGCGAACACATGGGCTGGACGGACGCCACCACCGGCGCGTTCGGCAGCGTGGACATCACCGACAAGCGTGCGCGCTATCTGGTGCTGTACAGCTCGGCCAAGCAGCAATCGGGCAGCACCTACTGGGAGCAGTCGCCGGCAGCATTCTCGGCGGAGGCACCGGTGAAGATGGCGGCGGCCGGCACCTTCAAAGTGCCGCACGGGCCCGACGGCACCGTGTGGATCGGCATGATGGACAAGACTTACCAGGACGCCGTGAACAACGCGATCTGCGCCAAGCCCGAACAGGGCAACGGCGTGCTGAGCACGCTGCGCGAGGCACTTCCGCTGCCCGGCATCGGCAGCGACAGCAAGAAGTCCGAGGCGCCCAAGGCTCCTGCGACGTCGAGCGGCTCCAACAACACTGACGCTACGTCGGCAACCAATAACTCGACCAACGGCTGAGTTCGGGTCGGCCCACCATCACCCACCACGGACTCGGCATGCTTCCGCTTTATCTCTCGCTCCTTTCCGCCGGCGTCATCTGCTTCCTGCTGCATTTCAGCTCGCAGTATCTGATCGCCTCGCTGCTGCGCCGCCGTCATCCGAACGAGTGGAAGATCATCGCCGAAGCCGACGGCAAGCCCACCAACGCCGTGCGCACGTGGATGCGTCTGCAGCTCGCGCTGCGCTCGCCGGTGCTGCCGGCGCTGGAAGACAACGGCATCACGCGCTGGCGCCTGGTCTGGCGCTACAGTCTGTGGGCCGCGTGGCTGTGCTGGTTCGCCGCCCTCGCTGTGCAATGGACCGCGCGATAACCCTCACTCCCAAGAGGAGCATTCCATGCAGCTGGATTTGAGTGGACGACATGCTCTGGTGTGTGGCGCCTCGCAAGGCATCGGGCGCGCCAGCGCGGTGGAACTCGCCGAGCTGGGCGCCAGCGTCACCCTGCTCTCGCGCTCAGCCGATGCGCTGAAGGCCGCGACGGATGCATTGCCGCGCAAACACGGCCAACAGCATCGCTGGTTTGCGGTGGATATGACGCAGACCGATGCATTGCGCGACGCGCTGGCGGATATCGTGGCCGCCCAGCCGATCGAAATCCTGATCAACAACACCGGCGGCCCACCGGGCGGCCCGGCGCACAGCGCTACCGCCGAGGCCTTCGAGAACGCCTTCCGCCAGCACCTGCTGGCAGGCCAGACGCTGGTGCAGGCGCTGCTGCCGGGCATGCGGGCCAGCGGCTACGGCCGCATCGTCAACGTCATTTCCACCTCGGTGAAGGAACCGATCGTGGGCTTGGGCGTGTCCAATACCGTGCGCGCCGCGGTGGCGGGCTGGGCCAAGACATTGGCCGGCGAGCTGGCCGTCGACGGCATCACCGTCAACAACGTGCTGCCGGGCTATACCCGCACGGCACGCCTGGACGAGGTGCTTGCCGGGCGCGTGCGCAGCAGCGGCAACAGCGAAGACGAGGTGGCCCAGGGCATGCTCGCCACGGTGCCTGCGCGCCGATTCGGTGAAGCTTCGGAAGTGGCGGCAGTAATCGCCTTCCTGTGCACGCCGGCTGCGGGGTACGTCAATGGCGTGAGCATTGCCGTGGATGGTGGACGTACCCGTTCGCTGAGTTGATCGCGGACCCAACCCTGTGGGAGCGCACCCGGTGCGCGACGGCTACGCCGTGTCGCACAGGGTGCGCT
>NZ_JBFTRY010000129.1:0-10504 GCF_056399745.1 Dyella sp. 01N36 | reverse complement strand
ACGCCGTAGAACGCGGTGTACAGCACATCCGGCTTGGTCTCGCCGCTGGTCTTGGTGCCGCCCACGGTACCGATGTAGGTCATGTCGTTTTCGCTATACGGCACGCCGTCGTCCGGATGATCGCGATGGACGATCTTGCCCCAGTGGTTGCGGAAGCTGTCGTCCAGGTCGTCGGTGGGGGCGACATGACGGTTCACCATCACATGCTCGGCGTTCTCCACGTTGGACTTCACTTCCACCTTGGAGACATCCCACACCGTCTTGCCGTGATCCTGGAAGTAGGACATGCCCAGCACGAGCTGGCTGTCCGGGTCGATCTTCTGCAGCGACGGCGTATAGGCAAAACCCAGGCGCTTGGACTGGTACTTGAAGTCGTCGCCATAGTCGAAGCGGATGGCGATGTCGGAGAGCACGCTGGGCAACAACTCGGTATTGGCCAGGAATTCCTTCCATTGCGCCAGCGTGCCGCTATAGGACACGTCGACGAAGTTGGCCAGCTGGGTCAGGTCGGCCATGTCTTCGTGTTCGGTGCGGTTCTCGGTGACCCGGCCCATCGCCGCGTAACCGTCAGGCACCGGCAGCAGGAAGACGATCACCAGCTGGTTGTCGTACGCCATCTGCCATTCGCGTATCTGCCAGCGGCGCTGGTAGGCGTCGGTGTAGCTGCGTTGCAGCGACGGCGCGCCCAGCGAGGTGATCTTCACCAGCTCGGAGCCCACGCGTCGCTGCATCGGCGCGCCCTTCAGCAGGAGGTCCATGAACAGCTTGGAATCGCCATACAACTGCTTGCTGGTCACGTCGTCGGGCTTGCGCAGGTGAAACATCACCTGCTGACCCACCAGCGCACGGCTGATGAAACCGTTGTGGGGCAGCTGGGCCTTGTTCTCGTTCGCCCGGGCGCTGACCCAGTTGCCGTTGCTGTTGCGGTGTAGCAGGGTCGGAAAGGCGCTCAGATCGGAATTGACGTGCAACAGCCGGTTCGCGCCCTGGCCATTGGGAAACATGGTGGCGGCGTTCTCGGCCAGCAGATCGTGCAGTTTCTGGTCGACGTCGGCGTTGTGCAGCTTCTGGTAGGTCGCGCTGAAGTCCGCAAAACTCTTGGGCAGCGGGAACTGCGCCTTGAACGGTCCAGTGTGTTTGTCCTCGATCACGTCCAGCTGATAGCTCTCGCGCGTATCGATCTGGCCGAGGTTGGCGGGCGCCTTCAGCACTAGGTCGATCGGCAGCGCGTAATTGAGGTTTTCGTCGGGCGACTTCATCACCACCACGCCGATGACCTTGCCGTCCTTGTCCAGCAGCGGGCCGCCGCTATTGCCGGGCGAGGCGGCGGCAGAGAAGCGCAGCCACTTCCAGCGGCCGTCCTGCTCCTCGGGTGTCTGCGAGGTGTACAGGCCGTCGCGTATCACGATGCCGGTGCCCAGCGCATTGCCTACCGCGTAAACCGCTTCATTCATGGCCGGCTGCGTGTTCACCGCCAGCGGCGTCACCTTGGGCGGATCCTTCAGCGAAAACTCCACAAAGTCTTCGTGCAGCGAGTAACGCGTGATCTTGTCGATCGCATAGACATGGCCGCCGGCATCGCGCACGGCAGGTTCGCCCATCAGGCTGTCGATGCCCATCGCGAGCACGTGGCCGGCGGTGACGTAGCGGTTCTCGCCAATCGTAAAGGCGGTGCCGACCGAGTAGTACTTGTCAGTGCGCTGCTGGTAGGGGAGCTGGTCGAACGGCAGCGGCTTCTCATAACTCAGGGGGTCGTTCACCGGTTTGGGAATGACCACTTCGAACGTGGCGCCCTGCACCTGGGGCAGCACGGCCGGATCCAGCGTGGCCGCATGCAGCGACGGCAACGCCAGGCACGCAAGCGCGGCCAGCCACGCGGCGGGACGCCATGCGTGTGACCGTTTCCAGGTGAGCGCGTGCGATGCACGGGTTGCCGGCTGATCCATGTGCTGCCTCGTTTGGTGATCGGCGCGCTCTGGTGACGCCATCCCCGGGTGTCAAACCCGTCGTTCGCTGAGTTTATCCAACGCCCCACGCGTTGGAACGGTGTACGCCGTAAGACATATCGATGACTTCCCGCCCTGGCGGTGCAGCAGCGTTTTCGCGGCAGCATGACCGCGGCGGTTTAAGCTGCCGTTCGTCGATGCGGAGTTGCCGATGTCTGTTCCTCCCGCTGCCAGCACGGTGCACTTGCCCCAGGGATCATGGGGCACGGTGCTGGACGGACTGTGTGCGCTGTTTCCCCGTATCGAAAGAAGCGTATGGCAGGATCGCTTCGCCCGCGGCCGCGTGCTCGACGAGACGGGTCTGCCGCTGGATGTCGACGCGCCGTATCGCGTGGGGCTGTGCGTGCGCTATTTCCGCGAAGTGCCGCAAGAAATGCCGATCCCCTTTCACGAAACCCTGTTGCATGTCGACGCGCACCTGGTGGTGGTGGACAAGCCGCACTTTCTGCCGGTCACGCCGGCGGGCGGTTTCGTCGACCAAACGGTGCTGGCGCGGTTGAGGCGCACCCTGGGCAATGCCGATCTGGTGCCGCTGCATCGTATCGACCGCCATACCGCCGGGCTGGTGATGCTCTCGGCCGATCCGGCCAGTCGCGATGCCTATCAGGCACTGTTTCGCCAACGCCGGATCAGCAAGCGCTACGAGGCCTGGGCGGCGCCACTGCCCGGGTTGTCATTTCCTCATGTGCGGAAATCCCGTATCGCAGCAGGTGAGCCGTTCTTCCGCATGCACGAGGTGGCGGGCGAGCCCAACAGCGAAACGGTCATCGACGTGCTTGAACGGCGCCCGGAGCACTGGCGCTATGCGCTGGAACCGGTCACCGGCAAGACGCATCAGCTGCGCGTGCACATGGCCGCGCTGGGCGCGCCCATCCTGTACGACCCGTTTTATCCGGACCTGCCCGAGCAGCAAGCCGACGACCACGCGCGGCCCTTGCAGCTGCTGGCCCGCCGGCTGCACTTCGTCGATCCCATCAGCGGCATGCCGCGGGAGTTCGTCAGCGAGCTGGAGCTGCTCGCGCCTGAATGACGGAGCGCGTCGGTTGGTAACATAGGGCGCCCACCCAAGGACCCGCCTGTCCGATGCCCGTCTCTTTCTCTCCCGCAGCCCAGGACGCGGCGCTGGAGGCCCTGTTCGTGCCCCTGGAAACGGGCGAACTGGCGCAGCCGGCCGATGGCCGCGTGCTGTTCCTGCGTGCCCGCGACGGCTTTCGGCTGCGTGAGATGGCGCGCAAGTCGTGGGTATGTGAGCAAAGTTTCAAGCCGTTCGCCGAGGCCTTGGCGCRCAGCGGTCTCACCGTGGCGGCGCCGGGCGGGGCGGAACGCTATCCGCTGGTGCTGGTGCTGCCGCCGCGCCAGCGCGATGAGGCCCGCGCCTTGTTCGCGCAGGCCGTGCGTCGCGCCACGGACGGCGGCGTGGTGCTTGCCGCCGTTCCCAATGCCGAGGGCGCCAAGTCGGCCGAGGGTGATCTGGCCAGTGTGGCCGGGCCGCTCAGCCAGCTGTCCAAGCACAAGTGCCGCGTGTTCTGGACCCGGCCGCTGGGTTCGCAGGTGAACCTCGATCTGCTGGAGAGCTGGACATCGCTGGACGCGCCGCGCCTCAACGACGCAGGCTTCGTCAGCCGCCCCGGACTGTTTGCCTGGGATCGCGTGGATGCTGCCTCCGCCTTGCTGGCAGCGCATCTTCCAGCCGATCTGGCGGGTAGCGTCGCGGATCTGGGCGCCGGCTATGGCTATCTGTCGACCCAGCTGTTGGTGCGCTGTCCCGCCGTGTCGTCCATTGATCTGTTCGAAGCGGAGGCGCGCGCGCTGGAACCCGCGCGGCAGAATCTGGAGCGTGCACAACAGGACAGCGCCCGCGATGTGACATGGGCCGCGCACTGGCACGACGTCACCCAGGGATTGCCGCGGCGCTACGACGCCATCGTGAGCAACCCGCCGTTTCATCAAGGCCGCGCCGATCTCCCCGAGCTGGGTCGCGCCTTCATCGATACCGCCGCCAACGCCTTGCTRCCGCATGGCCGCTTCTGGCTGGTGGCCAATCGCCATCTTCCCTATGAGGCCACTCTGGCCGCACGTTTCAATGAGGTACGCACCGTGGTGACGCAGGACGGATTCAAAGTGATCGAAGCACGCGGAGTGCGCGCATGAAACTGGTCAAGTTGATTGCCAACCTCGGCTATGGCAGCCGCAAAGAAGTCACGGCGATGTTTCGCGAGGGACGCATCACCGATAGCGACGGCGACGTGCTGTACGCCGACGACAAGCTGCCCCACGAACACATCCGCATCGACGACGAGCCGCTCGATCCGCCGGCCGGCCTGGTGTTGATGATGAACAAGCCACTAGGCGCCACGTGCTCACGCAAGGACATCGGGCGCGTGGTGTACGACCTGTTGCCGCCGCGCTATCGCGTGCGCGATCCAGCGTTGTCCACGGTGGGACGTCTTGATCGCGAGACCTCGGGCCTGCTGCTGTTCACCGACGACGGTGCCTTGCTGCACCGGATCATTTCACCCAAGGCGCAGGTGGCCAAAGTGTACGAGGCGACGTTGGCCTCCGATCTGCGCGGCGACGAAGCTGCGCTTTTCGCCAGCGGCACGATGATGCTCGAATCGGAAAACGAACCGCTGGAACCGGCCAGGCTCGACGTGCTGGCGCCGCGCCTCGCGCGCGTCACGCTGACCGAAGGTCGCTATCACCAGGCCAGGCGCATGTTTGCCGCGGTGGGCAATCACGTGGAGACCTTGACGAGAGTGTCCGTGGGCGCACTCACGCTGGACGGACTGCCGCCCGGGGAATGGCGCGCGCTTGAAGATCACGAGATCGCGCGCATCTTTGAAGCACCATCAGGTGCTTGATGCGCGCGGAGCGTTGCGTGGTTTTCAGCCGAACGGAGTCTGGCGACGTCGAGCGAGTTCGTCCTCGCGGCGAGAGTGCGCGCCCGGTTGCCAGGACACCAGCTGAAAATTGCTGCGGTCCTGATCGTTGTGGTGGCGGACGTCCTGCGTGTCCTGATGATTGAGCATCCCTGCTACTAGCTGCATTCCGCGCTCTAACGCAGAACGGGCAAGAAGCATGTGCATGTCGTCGCTCCGGACCACCCCTGCGTGGCCGTTCAGCCTACATATAAGCAGCTTCACGGGCGATATACAAATGCCAATAGGCCATGAAAAACGTCTTAAGTCCAACGCAAGCAAGCGTCATATTCTTCACAAAGGTGAATAGCGCAATGATCTGCGATTTACCCGCTCAAGCACGGATTTCCATGGCGCGGAACAGCGCTTTCATTCTCGTCTTTTGCAAGCAGACGCCATGCCTACTTTGAACTTCGATAACGCCTTCGTGCGCGAGCTGCCGGGTGATCCTGAACAGGGTTCCCGGCAGCGCCAGGTGCTGGGCGCGTTGTATTCCCGCCTGGAGCCCACTCCCGTGGCATTGCCCCGCATCGTGGCGTGGTCGCCGGAGATGGCACAGGCCCTGGGCCTGACCCCCGCCGACCTGGAAAGCCCCGGGCTCGCGCAGGTGCTGGGTGGCAACGCGTTGCTGGAGGGCATGCAACCCTTCGCGGCCAACTACGGCGGCCATCAGTTCGGCGTATGGGCGGATCAGCTGGGCGATGGGCGTGCGATATCGCTGGGCGAAGTACTCACGCGTGATGGCCAGCGCTGGGAACTGCAGCTGAAAGGGGCGGGACCGACCCCGTATTCGCGCGGCGCGGACGGGCGCGCCGTGCTGCGCTCATCGATCCGCGAGTTTCTCTGCAGCGAGTCGATGCATCACCTGGGCGTACCAACCACCCGCGCACTCAGCCTGGTGGTGACCGGCGACATGGTGGTGCGCGACATGTTCTACGACGGACATCCGCAGCAGGAGCCGGGTGCCATCGTGTGTCGCGTCGCGCCATCGTTCCTACGTTTCGGCAATTTCGAGTTGCCGGCGGCGCGTGGCGATATTGCGCTGCTTAAGCAGCTGGTCGATTTCACCATCGCGCGTGATTTCCCCGAATGCCGGGGCGAGGGCGAGGCGTTGTATGCACAGTGGTTTGCGCAGATCTGCGAACGCACCGCGCTGATGGTCAGTCATTGGATGCGCGTGGGCTTCGTGCACGGCGTGATGAACACGGACAACATGTCCATCCTCGGACTGACCATCGACTACGGCCCGTATGGCTGGATCGACAACTTCGATCCGGAGTGGACGCCCAACACCACCGATGCCGGTCGTCGCCGCTATCGATTTGGCCAGCAGCCTAATGTCGCGTGGTGGAATCTCAGTCGTCTCGCCATGGCGCTGGCGCCGCTGTTCAGCGGTACCGAGCCCTTGCAGGCGGGACTGGATCGCTATGCCGCCGTGTACGCGCAGGCGGATCGCGACATGATCGCGGCCAAGCTGGGTTTTTCAGCCTGTGACGACGGCGACGTGGAGCTGATGCGGGAGTTGTATACGCTGCTGACCGAGGCGGAAGTGGACATGACGCTGTTCTTCCGTGCTCTGGCGGACGTCGATCCGGCACAGCCGTCATTGGCGCCGTTGCGTGATGCGTTTTACGACGAAGCCAAGCGGCAGGCATTCGAGCCTGCGTTCCAGGCGTGGCTAAACAGCTATGCCGCACGCGCGCGCCGCGACGCTCTTTCAGCAGGTCAGCGCCGATTGCACATGCACGCCGCCAATCCGCGTTACGTGCTGCGCAACTATCTCGCGCAGGAAGCGATCGACCTGGCCATGCAAGGCGACTACAGCGGCATCCACGAACTGCTCGAGGTGATGCGCCATCCCTACGACGAGCAACCCGGTCGCGAACGCTACGCGCAGAAGCGGCCCGCCTGGGCGATGCACAAGGCGGGCTGCTCGATGCTGTCGTGCAGTTCGTAAGTCTTTAGCGCAGCGCGTTGGCGAGGAACTGGCGCAGCTGCATGCCATTGAGCGCACCGGCCTGGCGCGCCACTTCATGGCCATTGCGCAGCACCAGCAAGGTGGGAATGCTGCGGATGCCGAAGCGCTGAGCCAGGGCCGGTTGCGCCTCGGTATCCACCTTGGCCAGCCGCAGCTGCGGTTCCAGGCTCTTGGCGGCCTCGGCGAACACCGGCGCAAAACTCACGCACGGGCCGCACCAGGGCGCCCAGAAATCGATCACCACCGGCAGGTCGCCACGGGTCGCCACGGCGTCGAAGTTGTTGACGTCCAGCGCCATCGGCCTGCCTTCGAACAGCGGCTGCTTGCAGCGTCCACAGACGGGATGCTGGCCGAGGCGATCCTCGGGCACGCGATTGAGAGCTGCGCAGTGGGGGCAGGGAACAGTCAGCGGAGTGGACATGGCAGGCCTCGATGGCCAAAACTCGATGCAGCATCAGATGGTGTCCGCCGACGCGGTAAACAAGGAGCCCTGGCGTGCGCAAGCGTGAAGGCCGGAACACGGCAGCTCGCCGGCTCGTCTTGCTGGCAGGCGCGCTATGGACGCTGCCCAACAGTGTGCTGGGCCTGCTCGCCGGCCTTGCCTGCGTGCCATGGGGTGCCCGGCCTCAGTGGCGCCGCCGTGAATGTGCCTTGGCGTTTCGGCGGATGCCGCATCGGGGCAGCGGCGGGGCGCTGACCCTGGGCAATGTGATTCTGTATTCGTGCGACGAGCTCGACACGCCGTGTTTCACCTATGCGCATCGCGCGGGCCATCGCCAGGAGCCGTGTATTTCGCTGGCGGACCACGAGCGGGCGCATGTCTACCAGTACATGGTGCTGGGGCCGTTGTTCCTGCCCTTGTACGCCTTGTGCGGCGGCATCAGCGTGCGCAATCGCTTTGAGCGTGCCGCCGATCGCTACGCGCAGCAGCGTGCCGGCTGGTGGCCGTGGTCCTCAGCGCGAATAGTCGCGTGACCGACGCGTCAGAAGTCCGGACAGATAGCCCATCACGCTAGCCGGCTTGAGCACCAGGCCGTAAAGCACGGCGTAGCCAAGCAAGCCGAATGGGTTGCGCCGCACGGTCAGTCCGAGGTCGCGGAACATGCGCGCCTGCACGGCGTAGATGACCCCATGGGCGAGCAAGGCCGCGGGCAGGACGAAAGCCAGCATCGCGGCAGCCAGGCCATAGATGCCCATGCAGGCCAGCAGTACGGCGGGCAACACCGCAATGGTGTAGACCAGGTCCATATAGGGAAACAGCAGGTTCCACCAGATCAGGAAAGTGCTCAGGCGACGACGGAACAGCAGGGAGCCGTGCGCCTTGAATGCTTCCATGAGGCCGCGAGACCACCGGCCGCGTTGCTGCAGGAACGGTGTGAGCGACGCGGGTACGCGGGCGAATGCGATGGCGTCTTCGCAATAGCCGACGCGATGATGGTCTTTCAACAAAGCCCAGGTCAGCACGGTGTCTTCGCCCGCGCCCGCCGGCCAGCCGCCGATCACCCGAAGGATGTCGGTGCGGTACAGCGAAAACGCGGCTGGCGCGACGAGCGTGCCCTGAAACAGACTTTGCAGACGCTTGTTGGCAGCGATGCCCTGGAAGTAATCCCACTCCTGCATGCGCGTCACCAGGCTTTGCCGTGAATTGCGCACGAGTACCGCGCCCGCCACCGCCGCGGTGTTCGGCGGATCGCTCATGTAACGCGTCACCAGTCGACGCAAGGCCTGGGGATGCAGGTGCGCATCCGCCGCCAGCGTCACCGTAACGGGGTAGGACGCCAGCCGCAGCCCCGCATTGAGCGCATTGGCCTGGCCGCCGGCGGATTTGAGGTCGAGCACTTCCAGCCACGGATAGGACTCGCCGCGCAGCCGCTCAAGCGTGGCATCGGTGGAACCATCGTTGATCACCATCACTTCGATGGGCGCGGGATAGCGCTGCATCGCAATGCTGGCCAGCGTGCCGAGTATCGTGTCCTGCGCGTTGTGCGCGGCGATCAGGATCGTCACGCTGGGAAAGTCGCTGTCGGCGAAGTGCGAGCGCGGCGGCCGCCGGTCGAGCAGCAAGCCCACGGCGAGAAAGGTGTTCATGAAGGCGGGCAGTACCGCGATGCCAAGCACCAGCAGATGCGCCATCAGCTGCTGGCCGGACGTTTGGAATTCGCCCAGCCAGTGCTGCGCCGTGGCATAGGCAAACGCGGCCCAGCTGAGCGAGACGGCAAGGGCGAGCACAAACTTCAGTCCAACCGGCATGTAGCGACGTCGATGCAGCTGACCGTCGTTCGCCGCAGCCAGAGGCAAGCGGACCGTGACGGAGAACGGTCGTCGCCTTGACCAGACGGGTGCGTTGACGCTCATGGCTAAGTCCGCTGCAGCGGCATTGCGCTTGCAGGTCACGGATGAAGCGTCCCACCTCAGGGGCTGAGCGCAACTCCGCAGGCCCGAACACGCATGCCTGGATGAACCGACGGCGTCCTGCCCGAACTCCGTTCCTTGCTGGAATCAGGGGCAAGAGTCATGCCACACGCGCTGTGTGGCAATTGCGCCATAACGTCGGGAAACACCGCCGTTCCGGGCTGATCCGCACAGCGACGGCCAGGCAGGGACCGACGTGCGCTGACACAAACCGACGCGCGAGGGCGGCCGGCTTGGTCAGCACAGGGAGCGGCATCAGGCGGCTTGTTTGGCCGACTCAGGATGCGGTTTCGGCGCCGGTTTGCTGTTGCCATGACCCGACGGCGGCCGGTTGCCACCCTGGTTCGGCGGCGGGTGACCGCCCTGATTGGGCGGCGGTCGATGGCCTTGCGGCGGTGTGCCCCCGGGCGGCCTGGTCTGGCCCGGCGGATGCGTACCCGGATTCTGCGGCGGCCGGTTGTTCGATGGCGGCCGGTGTCCCTGATTCGGAGGCGGCCGGTTGCCCTGCGGCGGCGGTCGGTTGCCTTGCGGCGGCGGACGATGGCCACCGTTCGGCGGCGGACGATACCCGCCATTGGGCGGTCGATAACCATGCGCCGGCGGACGCGAACCCGGATGCCAGCCCGGCGGACGCGGCGGCGGACGCGGCGCATATGGACGGCTATACCAGTAATCGCGATTCCGATAGAACGGTCGATTGGTGTAGTACGAGCCCCAATACGCGCCGATCGAAAACGCGACGATGGGAATGCCGATGCGCGCGCCGTAATCGGCCACATAGACCGGCTGGCTCTGATAGGTGTATTGCACGAAGGTCGCGGGCACCCAGCCGCGCAAGCCCTGTGTGATCACATCGCACCAGCCCCAGCCTTGCGTGCACCCTTGAATGGCTACGGCCGTGCCCGGTGGGAGCTGCGCAATGGTGGGATAGCCGGCGTCCGGACCCGCATAAAGGTCGGCATACGTCGTCACCACGCCGTTCAAACCCTGCGCAAAAGCGGCAGGGGTGGCCAAGCCGAACAGCAACAGCACGGACCAGACTAGCCGCTTCATGGGTGCCTCTCCTGGATATACGACCCGATGAGACTGCGTCTTCCGCGAAGGACGCGTCAACAACGCGTCAGCTTTGCTGATCGTGAGTTCGTGCGTTCAGCGCGCGGTGCGGCGAGCATGGTGTTCAGGCTTGGACG
>NZ_JBFTRY010000128.1:0-10544 GCF_056399745.1 Dyella sp. 01N36 | reverse complement strand
GTTGTGGGACAACCTCCGAGGGTACACAGCGGTTACTTCAAAGCGCTGCGCAACGCGCCCGAATCCCTGAGGACTTAAAGCCGGGCCTCGCTGCGCGTCGGCTGTGGGTCACAGGTGGCGCACTAGGTGCCGCGCCTGGCGCTTGGCTTGTCTGTGGGAGCGCACCCTGTGCGCGACAGCCACGCTGCGGTGTACCGCTCCGTAGGTTTGTCGCGCACAGGGTGCGCTCCCACAAAGAGCCGACCGGCAAGGTTGATCCGCAACCCACGAAGCTGCCTAACCCTTGTAGGAGCGCACTTGTGCGCGACCGCAGGACTGGGATGTACCGCTCCGTTGGCTGGTCGCGCGCAGGGTGCGCTCCGCTCTGCGGGCAGAGTCGGTTAGAGAGAGCAGTTTCGTGTTACTTGATCGAACACGATGCGGCGATCCATTCAGACGTCCAAACAACAGCAGCCCGTCATGGGCCGTTGTTGTTTCACTCCATCAAGGATTGAACGCGACGCCCACCAGCGCCATCGTTTCGCCGCGGTTGGAGCCCTTGATGCCGGCGTTGGAGACGTGGCGGATCTGGAAGGTCCAGTGGTCGCCTTCCCAGCCGACGGAATTGACGAATTCGCCGCCGCTGCTGAGTGCCAGCGTGCGGCCGCCCTGGGCGGCGATCTCGGAGGTCCAGAACAGGTGGTGGTACCAGTCGTCGCCGTTGCCGTAGCGCATGCGCACGCCGCCACCGAGCAGCCATACGTCATCGGAAACGGCGTTGCCGTACTTGGAGACATTGCGGCCATTGATAAAGCCCAGGGAGGCGGCTGGCGCCCACGAGAATCGGCTGTTGCCGAAGGCGTGTTCGCCCCAGATGCTTTCGATCCACGCCGTATTGGTCCAGTAACTGTCTGAGTAGCTTCGGCCGCCGCTGATTTCGATACGGGGGTCGGCCAGGGTCGTAGCGGAAATGCCCATCAGGGCCAGCGCAACCGCACTGCGCAGGAGGGGATGTCGCATGGTCTTTCTTCTTTGACTTTGGGGGAGGAGTTTGTGCACCGCTAAGTTTAATAACTTATTGGACCGACCGGTACTGGAAATAGGTCGAATCGAGACAACACAGCGTTGCCTGGGCGGCACGAGTGGCCGGCATCCTTCGCGGTCACGGGGTCAGCTTGTCTCAAGCGGCGTGAAGCGCACGCGGAGAACACCGTAAAACTACGGCGATACCAAGGTAGGGGTTGGGCCTCCCGGCCGGTCCTGGTGGCTTAAAGCAGGACGCCGTCCACCGGCTGCAGCGGCGCTGGCAGGTCGCGCTGACCCAGCAATTCGCCCAGGCCGATTTCGACCGTGCGGCACATCGCATCCAGGGCCAGGTCGTTGGGCAGGCGGTCGAAGGGATTCTCGATCTGGTCACCCAGTGCATCGAGCCCGAAGAAGGTGTACGAGAGCACGCCGACCATCAGTGGTGTCACCCAGCCCACGCTGCTGATCAGGCAGAACGGCAGCAGCAGGCAGTACACATAGACCGTTCGATGCAGGAGCAGGATGTAGGCGAGCGGGATAGGTGTGCCCTGGATGCGCTCGCAACCGCCCAGCACATAGGACAGGCGCGTCACCTGCGCATCGATGTTGGCCAGCAGCATGGGATCGAGCCGGTGCTCCCGATGCAGCTGCGCATAGTCCTGAGCGATGAGTGCGAGCAGCACGTTCGGCGGATTGGGCCGGCCGGCCAGCGCGGCGGCCTCCTCCGGCGTCAGCCAGCGAGACACCTCGTCGCCCGGCGCGGTACCGCGTAGCTGATGACGCAGCGCGTGGGCGAAGGCAATCAGTCGATGCACCATGCGTTCGCGTTCCGACGCCGTGAGGCTGTCGGGCAGGCTCACCGTCTGGCGGGCGAGATTGCGCACCACGATCAGCAACTCACCCCACAGCGTGCGCGCCTCCCACCAGCGTTCGTAGGCCACCGTGTTGCGAAAGCCCAGGAAGATCGCCAGCGTCAGTCCCATCAGTGTCAGCGGGATGGCCCCCAGCTCCACCCCGGTATGCGGCAGGTGTCGTTCCAGCAGCACCACCGCCCCGGCCAGCAGCACCATGCCCAGCACGCGCTTCCAGATCACCGGGATGATCGATCCGCGCAGGGTGAACAGCATCAATCGAAGCGAGCGATGCGGGGGATGGATGACCATGGGAACGGCGCGGCGGGGGGATGGAGAAATTTTACCGCGCAGCGGCGGCCTTCTCCTCCGGTGTTGACCTTTATTTATTACCCGGGCAATATTCGCGTTCTCTTTTATACCCGGACAAAACAGTGGCGGATCTCGGTACCTGCATTGCCTTCGACGGCCACCGCCGCATTGCCGCCGGTTCGCTGGCGGACGTCGCCGTGGCGACCAAGCAGGCCGTCGATGCCGGGGCCAACGGACCGGTGCTGATCTTCGACGAACGCGATGGCCGCCCGCTGGAGCTCGACCTGCGCGGGACGATCGCCGACGTCGTCGCCCGCCTCCCCTCGCCGCCTCACGACGCCGAACTCGCGCCGCGCGGCCCCGGTCGACCGAAGCTAGGCGTGGTTGCGCGCGAGGTCACCCTGTTGCCGCGCCATTGGGATTGGCTGGCCAGCCAGCCAGGCGGTGCATCGGCCAGCCTGCGGCGACTGGTCGACGAGGCGCGTCGCAACCACGCCGAGCGCGATGCGGCCCGTCTGGCGGGTGARGCGGTCGATCGCTTCATGAGCGCGATGGCGGGTAATCTCCCGGGTTATGAAGAAGCCTCGCGCGCATTCTGGCGAAAGGAGCGCGAGCGTTTCATGCAGGTGACGGATGCATGGCCCGCCGATGTGCGCGAGCATGTGCGGCGTCTGGCCACGCGTGCATGGCAAGCCAGCGTCGCCGACTGATCTCCCCTCCCCATCGCGGAATGATTCGATGTCATCTCTTGCTGCAAAGCAGCCCCTGCTTATCGAAGGACCGATTGCCAAGACGCTGCTGATGTTCGCGTTGCCCATCTTGGGCAGCACGGTGCTGCAGTCGCTCAATGGCTCCGTCAATGCGATGTGGATCGGCCACTACCTGGGCGAGGCCGCGCTCACGGCGGTGAGCAACGCGAACCTGATCCTGTTCCTGCTGCTGGGCGCGGTGTTCGGCCTGAGCATGGCCTGCACCATCCTGATCGGCCAGAGCCTGGGCGCGCGCAACATGCTCGAGGCCAAGCGTGTGGTCGGCACCGGTGTGACGTTCTTCGTCTCGGTCTCCATCATCGTGGCCATCGCCGGTTACTTCGGCACGCCGTGGATGCTCAACGCGCTCAATACGCCGGTCGATGCACAGGCGTTCGCGGTGCCTTACCTGCGCATCATCTTCATCGCCGTGCCGTCGATGTACTTCTACGCCTTCCTGATGATGACGCTGCGCGGCGCGGGCGATTCGCGCACGCCGTTCTTCTTCATGGCGTTGTCGGTGCTGATGGACATCGTACTCAACCCGCTGCTGATCTTTGGCGTAGGGCCGTTCCCGCGGATGGGCATCGCCGGCTCGGCCACTTCGACCTTGATTGCGCAGTCGGTGGCGCTGGTCGCCTTGCTGGTCACGCTGTACCGGCGCAAGCATTTCCTGCGCCTCACGCGCAGCGAGCTGGGGTATCTGAAGCCCGATATGGAGATCCTGCGCTCGCTGGTGTTCAAGGGCCTGCCGATGGGCCTGCAGATGATCGTGATCTCCAGCTCCGCGATGATCATGATCCACATGGTGAACAACTACGGCTCCAAGACCACCGCCGCGTACGGCGCAGCGACGCAGCTGTGGACCTATGTGCAGATGCCGGCCATGGCGATCGGCGCGGCGGTGTCGTCGATGGCGGCACAGAACGTGGGCGCAAAACTGTGGGACCGCGTAAGCCGCATCACCAAGGTGGGCGTGCTCTACAACTTCCTCTTGAGCGGCATGCTCATTGCGCTGATCTATCTGTTCAACCACGCCGCACTTGGCATGTTCCTGCCCAACGACGGTGAGGCGCTGGCGCTGGCGCAGCATCTCAACAGCATCGCGGTGTGGTCGTTCATGTTCTTCGGCGTGACCTTCGTGCTGTTCGGCGTGGTGCGCTCCACCGGCGCCGTGGTGCCGCCGCTGGTGATTTTGTTTATCTCGATGTGGCTGTTCCGCCCGCCGTTTGCACTGGCGCTGGCGCCGCGGCTGGGCGCCGATTCGATCTGGTGGAGTTTCCCGCTGGGCTCGCTGGCCTCGATGCTGATGGCGATGGGCTACTACAAGTGGGGCGGCTGGCGTCGCGCACGCATGTTGGCCACGCCGATCGACAAGGCCGGCCTGGACAAAGCCGGCGAAGAAGCCGCCGTGGCGGGCCAGCAGGCACCCACGACCGGCCAAGGCGTGCCCGCTTCAGCGGAATAATCTGTCTCGCCCTGCGCTTGGATGCGCGCAGGGTGAACCAGGTTTCACACATTGCCACGTACCTGTCATCCGGGCTGCCTAGGGTGTCCCGATGACTCGCATGAACCTCTCGCGCCGGCAGTTTCTGCGCGGCATGGTCGATATGGTCGGCGCCGCCACGGCTGCCGAACTGGGCTTGCTCGCCTGGTCCTCGCCCGCCATCGGCGACGAGAAGATGGCGCGCATGGCCATGCCGCAGCTCGCCGCGCCCAAGGTGCCGCTGGTGAACCCGGTGACCCTGGCGCGCTTCGTGGACCCCTTGCCGCTGCCTGCCATCGCCAAGCCGACGGGGCAGCGGGCGCATCCCGCTTATCCAGGCAAGCAACTGCCGTTCTATCGGATGGAGATGCGCGCATTCAAGACGCAGCTGCATCGCGATCTGCCGCCCACGCCCATGTGGGGTTACGAGGGTTCGTTCCCGGGGCCGACCTTGCTGGCCCGGCGCAATGAGCCCTTGTTGATTGAATGGGCCAACGCGCTTCCCGAAAAACATTTCCTTCCCATCGACCACACTATTCACGGCGCCGAGCGCGACAAGCCGCAGGTGCGCACCGTGACGCACGTGCACGGTGCGCGTGTGCCGCCCTCAAGTGATGGTTATCCGGAAGAGTGGTTCGTACCGGGCCATGCAAGCGTGTCGCACTATCCCAACACGCAGGATGCCGCCACCCTCTGGTACCACGATCACGCGATGGGGATCACGCGCCTCAATATCTACGCGGGACTGCTTGGTGCGTATCTCATCCGGGGCGATGCGGAGTCGTCACTGCAACTCCCCCGTGGCGAATGCGATCTGCCGCTGATCCTTTGCGACCGACTTATCGCAAAGGACGGACAGCTCTATTACCCCGTTTCCGATGATCCGGATGCGCCGTGGGTGTCCGAGTGCCATGGCAACGCCATCCTGTGCAATGGCAAGTTGTACCCGTACTTCGAGGTCGAGCCGCGCCGCTATCGCTTGCGACTCGTCAACGCAGCCAATACCCGCTTCTACGAGATGTCGTTGTCCGGCGGGCTGACGTTTACGCAGATCGCCAGTGATCAAGGCCTGCTGGCGGCGCCTGTGCCGCGTCAGCGCGTCACGCTCTATCCAGCCGAACGCGCCGATGTGGTGATCGACTTCACCGGCATGGATGGCAAGCAAGTACAGCTGCGCCAGCAGGCGGAAGCGATCATGGAGTTTCGCGTGCGCGACAAGGGGCGCCGGGACGCTGGCGTGATGCCGACCAGGCTACGCACGATCGAGCGCCTTGCCGTGGCGAGCGCCGTGCGCGATCGCGTGCTGACGCTGGGCGAACAGGACGATGCCGGTGGCAGCCCGATGATGATGATGCTCAACGGCAAGCATTGGTCCGCTCCGATCACCGAAGACCCGCGGCAGAACACCACCGAAATCTGGAGCATGGTGAACCTCACCGGCGATGCGCATCCGATGCATCTGCATCTGGTGCGCTTTCAGGTGTTGGAGCGCCGGCCGTTCGATCTTTTCGCGTGGAACGAAAGCAAGACGCTCAAGTACACGGGGCCGGCGATACCGCCTGGGCCCGAGGAGATGGGGTGGAAGGATACGGTGCGTGCGGATCCGGGGATGGTGACGCGGATCATCGCGAGGTTCGAGGGTGAACCTGGGCGTTATGTGTGGCATTGCCATCTGCTGGAGCATGAGGACAATGAAATGATGAGGCCGTTTCAGTTGTTGCCGGGGTGACGCCTGGTAGATGGCCAAGAGCCACGCAGCTCGTGGTTGCCGGGCCGCTCTCTGTAGGAGCGCACTTGTGCGCGACCAGCCTACGGAGCGGTACACCCAAACGCCGCGGTCGCGCACAAGGTGCGCTCCCACAGCCAAGCCGCCGCGCCGGCGATCACGCGCAAGTCAGGGGCGCAACTCGAACGTGGCGAAGCACCCAATCCTGCGATATCTCAAACCAATAAGACGTCCAAACGTGCGCCATCGCACGATCTAATCGATCCATCGCAAAGGCAATTTCTTGCTGATGCGCAATCGTCTCGCAGCGGCAAGCGCCCGCAAGCCAACGTGTACAGGCCATCGCAGCCTCCATTGACACGCAAGCCCTTGCGACGTCTCCCCACTGTCATCTAACCGGAAATTCCTGTCGCAAAAGCGCCAAGGGTCCGTCATCTGTGCGGACGAGACTCGCCCCCGGCTGGCGCCGCCAAAGGTTGCGAACAGGTGCCAGCTAATCAGGGGGAACACCGGCGCAGCCTTCGTTCAGAAGCTGCTGGAGATCGAAGTCATGTCCATGACGCACGTTCGCAAGCGGCTGTTGCCGTTTGTCATTGGTACGCTTTCCGTCGGCCTTGCCGGCGTGGTGAGCGCCCAGAGCAACTCCACCGATCAGAATGCTGTTTCGACCAGTCAGGCTCCCGCCACTGGCGTCACCGTGCTGCACCGGCCGGGCGGCGACGACAGCAACGACGATCGCACCAATACACCCATCAAGCATGTGATCCTGCTGATCGGTGAAAACCGCACGTTCGATCACGTCTACGCCACGTACACGCCGCCGAAGGGACAGAGCGTGCACAACCTGCTGTCCGAAGGCATCGTCAATGCCGACGGCACGCCGGGCCCGAATGTCGCCGCTGCCAGGCAGTGGCAGGCGACCAGCACCGGCAAGTTTGCGCTGGCGCCCAAGCACACCACCGCGTACGCCACGCTGCCGCTGATGAATACCGGCGGTGCGCCCACGCAGGCACCGTTTGCTTCAGCCGCGCAGGCACAGGCCATCGAGCCGGCACTCCCGTCCGATGCGTACGGCGAACTCGCCGCCGGCGGCACCGGCCTGCCCAACGACGTGGTCGACACGCGCTTCCCGTCGCAGCTGGCCAACGCGCCCGTCGATATGCACGCATCGATCAGCTACGACGATTACGCCAATAGCCCGGTGCATCGCTTCTTCCAGATGTGGCAGCAGATGGACTGCGATGTCCACGCAGGCACCGCGAAGAATCCCAGCGGTTGTCGCATGGACTTGTTCCCGTGGGTGGAAACCACGATCGGTGCCGGCACCAATGGCAAGACGCAGCCGGCCGGTTTCGACGACCAGACCACGGGCGAAGGTTCCACCGCGATGCAGTTCCTCAGCATCGCCAAGGGTGACGCGCCCTATTTCGCCGAGCTCGCCCGCACCTATACGCTGAGCGACAACTTCCACCAGTCGGTGATGGGCGGCACGGGCGCCAACCACATCATGCTGGGCTTCGGTGACCTGATCTATTACGCCGATGGCAATGGCGACCCCGCCACGCCGCCGTCGAACCAGATCGAGAATCCGGACGCGCAGGCGGGCACCAACAACTGGTATGTGCAGGACGGCTACAGCGGCGGTTCCTACGTCAACTGCGCGGACGACACGCAGCCCGGCGTGGGCGTCGTGAAGGACTATCTGAAGTCCCTGCCGTATCGCACTTTCCACGGCACCGACTGCAAGAAGAACGCCTATTACCTGGTGAACAACTACAACCCGGGCTACCTCGGCGACGGCACGCCGGCACCGCTGGGCGCGCAGCAGTTCACCATCCCGCCGACGCGTCAGGACAACCTCGCGCTGTTGCTGAATCGCCATCACGTGTCGTGGAAGTACTACGGCGAAGGCTATGCCAGCGGCAAGGAGAACGGCGAAGCGGGCACGTTCTGCAATATCTGCGATCCGTTCCTGTACTCCACGCAGGTCATGACCAATCCCAAGCTGCGTGCGAACAACCAGGACATCACCGATCTCTACAACGACATCCAGAACGACACGCTGCCGGCGGTTTCCATCGCCAAGCCGGACGGCATCCTGGACGGCCACCCGGCCTCGTCCAAGCTGGATCTGTTCGAAGGCTACGTGAAGAAGATCGTCGAGCTCGCCAAGGCCAACCCGAAGGTGTGGAACGACACCGTGATCATGGTGACCTTTGACGAAGGCGGCGGCTATTACGATTCGGGTTATGTGCAGCCGATCGACTTCTTCGGCGACGGCACGCGCATCCCGATGCTGGTGATCTCGCGCTACTCCGAAGGCGGCCGCGTGGTGCACACGTACTACGACCATGTGTCCTTCGACAAATTCGTCGAAGCCAACTGGGGCCTGCGCGAGACCATTTCCCATCGCAGTCGCGACAACCTGCCCAACCCGGTGTCGCTGCCCAACAATCCGTATGTGCCACTCAATGCGCCGGCCATCGGCAACTTGATGAACATGTTCTCGTTCGGCAGCGATGGCCGTGGCCACGGCTACGCAGCAGCTGAAACACAGGACTGATGCAATAGCACGGACCGGACCCTGCCCGCGAAAGCGGGTGGGGTCTTTCGTGCGTTGGAGGTACTGCCGACTATGAATCCTTCAAGTTCCGCCGCAGACGGCCGTCGCGGTCACGCGGTGTCGCGCTTCGTCGCGATCCTGGTGTTGCTGGGTGCGGCGTTCATCGGCGAACCGGG
Organism: Dyella sp. 01N36; assembly: GCF_056399745.1. NCBI lineage: Bacteria > Pseudomonadati > Pseudomonadota > Gammaproteobacteria > Lysobacterales > Rhodanobacteraceae > Dyella > Dyella sp. 01N36. Next base: position 1,676 of record NZ_JBFTRY010000128.1, on the reverse strand, counting down.
CCATGCCGACCCCGGCGACTTTCAGGCGATGCCGGGACTTTGGAAGATCACCACGCGTGTCTTCGATCACGGCAAGCAAGGCGAGCCACAGGTGAGCTGGCATTGCGTGGACGAAGGCCCGGATCCGTGGGTGGAATTTGCCCAGCTACCCGTGCCTGGTTATGGCCAGTGCGAACGCGTCGACCAGCATCGCAGCAGTACGGCGCTCAGTTGGTCGTTACAGTGTTCGGGTTTGACGGATGCTGCGCGAGGGCGGGTGAAGTTTGATTCCGCGGAGCACTACACGGCGAGTGTGAGTTTTGGCGGGAAGGATGTAGCGCAGGTTGAGGGGGCCAGGGTGGCGGCGTGTACGAGTCCGAAGGATTGATCTCGCCTTGGCAGGACCTGCTTGTCTGTGGAAGCGGACCCTGTGCGCGACAAACCGACGGAGCGGTACACCCCAGCGTGGCTGTCGCGCACAGGGTGCGCTCCCACAAAATGACGATCCCCACCTCTCCGACGCGACCCGGGAGCGAGCGAAACCCATGTAGGAGCGCACTTGTGCGCGACCGCAGCGCGTGGGTGTACAGCTCCGTTGGCCGGTCGCGCACCAGTGYGCTCCTACAGAAAGCAGCCACGCACTGGGCTATGGCGCTCAACTGGGGCTAAATAGGGCCGACGCGCCTCACCCCAACGCCGTCTGCGCCTTCAACGCCCTCTTCGCCGCCCGCTTCACCCGGCGCGCCTCCTTGCGAATCTTGCGATCGTAATTCCACAAATAAATCGCCGGCGTGCTCAGCAGCGTCAACAGCTGCGATACCAACAACCCGCCCACGATGGCGACGCCCAGCGGCTGACGCATTTCCGAACCGACGCCGAAGCCGATGGCGAGCGGCAGCGCCGCACCCATCGCCACCAGCGTGGTCATGGTGATCGGGCGGAACCGCACGAGCGCGGCTTCCTTGATCGCGTCAGGCGGCGACAAGCCGCGTTCGCGTTGTGCAACGAGTGCAAAGTCGACCATCAGGATCGCGTTCTTCTTCACGATGCCAATCAGCATCAGGATCGCGATGATTGCCATCAGGGTGAGCTGCGTCTGGGTGACCAGCATCGCCAGGAAGGCGCCGGCGCCGGCGGCTGGCAGCGTGGAGAGAATCGTCAGCGGATGGCCGAGGCTCTCGTAGAGGATGCCCAGCACGATGTACATGGCGATGATCGCGCCGATCAGCAGCACCATGCCGTTGCTCTTGGCCTGCTGCAGTCGCTGGTTCTGGCCGGTCCATTCGATGCGAACGCCTTCGGGCAGGCCCACGATGATGCCCGCGTTCTCCACCAGCCGGGTGCCTACATCCTGGGTGACATCCTTGGCCAGGTTGTAGTTGATGGTCGAGGCTTCGAGCTGGTTGTGATGGCGGATGCGGGTCGGGCTCATATTGGGCTCGATGCGCGAGATCGCCGACAGCGGAATCATTTCACCCTGCGCATTTCGCACGCGCACATTGAGCAGCGCTTCGGGGCTCAGCGACGTCGCCGAGCTCGAAGTGAGCACCACCCAGTACTGGTTGATGTCCGAATAGATCACCGACACCTGGCGCTGACCGAAGGAGTTGAGCAACGCGGTGTCCACATCGCCCATCGTCACGCCCAGACGTCCGGCAGCGTTGCGGTCCACCTTCAGCTGCTGCTGCTTGCCTTGC